>NZ_JBHWES010000038.1:0-110922 GCF_042734105.1 Streptomyces sp. NPDC059679
TGAACGCCCACCGGGCCGGCACCATCAAGGGCCTCGCCGCCGAGGTCGGCGCCTCCATCACCTCCGGCGCCGTCATCTGCGAAATCAAGGACTGACAGCCGGGGCTGACACCCCGCCACACAGTCGAACGCCGGGCCCCGGTCGATCTTCTCGACCGGGGCCCGGCGCATACGGTGGCCACCGGAGCTGTCCGGGCGGCAGGATGGGAACCCGGCCGAGGAGGGGGAGCCTATGGCGCAGAAGGACCTGGAAGCGCTCATCACGCGGATCCAGGCTGCCGCACGGACCGGGGACGCGCCGTCCCGGCGGGCTTGGGACGCGCTGATCGCGCTGGTGCTTCGGCGGGGCGCCACGGCGGCGGACCTCGCGTTGACCCCGCGCCGACTCGTCGTACTGATCGAGGAACGCCTCCGCGAGGACCAGCAGTTCGACCGCAGGCTCCGGGAGTGGACGAGCCAATACGGCACGGTCGCCAGGAGCGGCAAGGCCCGCAGCAGGCTCAGCGGCTCCAGCGAATCCAGCAGCGGCCCTGTCGTCCAAGGCAACGTCCACGGGAACGTCACGATCGGCGACGCCATGTCCGCCCGGCCGCCCGGCCCTCCCGGCCCTCCGTTCGGCGACGACGACTGGGACGACGAAACGACGGACGACGACGAGACGACAGACGACAACGCGTGACCGACCCTCTCGCCCCTCACCCACGGGAGGCCCGCCCCCGTGGGTGATATCGCCAAGGGCGTGCTCGGTGGCGCCTGGACCCTGCTCGTCGGCTGGATCCTGCCCACCGCGCTCAACCTCTCCGTCTTCTTCTTCACCGTCGCGCCCAGCCTCCACCACATCGACCTGGCGCAGCGCCTGTGGCCCTCGTCGAAGGTCAACACCACCCTCCTCTTGCTGACCGTCTCCCTTCTCCTCGGACTCGTCGTCTCGGCGGTGCAGGCCCTGCTCTACCGCCTCCTGGAGGGCTATGTCCTATGGCCCGCCACCGCCTACGACGCGCGCTGCCGCCACCACCGACAGACCAAGCGGGACCTCGGCGACCGCCTCGCGCTACTGCGGCTTGAGGACCTCGAGCGCGCGGGCGGGCAGCTACCCGAGGACGCCGCCCGGCAACTGGCCGATCTGCGCGCCAACCCCCGTATCGCCCGCGCCGCCCGCCGGGACCGCCTCCGTACGGCAGCTCAACGCGCCCTGCTGCAGGAACAGTTGCGCCGCTATCCCATCGACGACGACCAGATCGCCCCCACCCGCCTGGGCAACGCCATCCGCCGTCTGGAGGAGTACGGCTATGACCGCTTCCGCCTCGACACCCAGGTGCTGTGGGGGGAGCTGACCGGCACGGCGCCCGAACAGGTCCGCCGCCAGGAGGAACTGGCCCGCGTCAGCGTCGATTTCTTCGTCGCCCTGCTCTACGGCCACGCCGCGGTGGCGGCGGCCGCGCTGGCCGCGCTGGCCTCCGGAGACGCGGACCGCCCCGTGCTGCTGATCACTGCCGCCGCCCTGACCGCGCTGATCCCGCTGTGGTACCGGTCCGCCGTGACCGCCACCGACGTGTGGGCCGCGGCCGTACGGGCGCTGGTCAACGTGGGTCGTAAGCCGCTGGCCGAGTCGCTTGGCCTGACGCTGCCGTCCGAGCTCGCTGCCGAGCGCACCATGTGGACGCTGGTCTGCGTGTTGTCCCAGGCCCCCTACCATGAACGCGCGGCAGCCCTCGACCCGTACCGCGCCGACCCCCAGCCGCCGCTGGTCCGGCCCCCGGTCCCGCCGCCGACGCCGCCCCCACCCGGCTCGTAATGGCATGCTTGACCCACGGCCCCGTACGGCCCATCACCCCCGTACGGCCGGCCGACCCGTACGACCGACCCCGTACGACCAGCGGCGCAGGGAGGACCGCGATGGCGACCGAGACAGCCACGGCGCACACCCCACCGCGCGCCATGCGCGCCGACGCGCGCCGCAATTACGAGCGGCTGCTGACCGAGGCGAGGACGGCGTTTGTCGAGCATGGCACCGACGCGTCTCTTGAGGACATCGCGCGCCGCGCGGGCGTGGGGATCGGCACGCTCTACCGGCACTTCCCCAACCGCACCGCGCTCATGGGCGCCGTCTTCCAGAAAGAGGTGTGCGCGCTGCTGGCGCGCGCCCGCGAGCTGGCGAAGGCGCCGCAGCCGTGCCGGGCGCTGGTCGACTGGCTGCGCGAGATCATCGATTACGCGAGCACCTACCGCGGGCTCTCACACGCCCTGATGGCGGCCTCCGGGGACGAGAGCTCATCGCTGTCCCAGGGGTGCGGTCTGCCGATGCGCGAGGCGGGCAGCGCGCTGCTCGCCCGCGCCCAGCAGTCCGGGAACGTACGGTCCGACGTCGGCATAGACGATCTGATGCAGCTGACCAACGCCATCTCGCTGGCCGTGGAACAGTCGCCGGACGACCCGGAGTTGGCCGACCGGCTGCTGGCCCTGACCTTCACCGGCCTGAAGCCGCGCTGAGCCGGCCAGGGTTTCAGCCCTCTCAGCGCCTCAGCCTCTAGTCTCCAGCCCCTCAGCGCCGCCGTGGCGCCAGGTCCGCGACCCGGCCGCCCGGTCCCGGCTGCTCCGCCAGCGGCATCGCGCCGCGCAGCGTGGCGCCGGGCCCGGGCCCCGGTGGGTGCGGGTGGTTGCGGCGCGGTCCGGGGAGCGGCAGCCCCTCCTCCGTACCGCGCGCGGGGGGCGAGCCGCCGAGCCGGGGCTGCTGGCGGCCCGGTGCCGCCGGGCCGCCCTCACCGCCCGCCGGGCCCGAACCCGCGCCCGGCCCGGCCACCGCGATCTGCACGCCCTGGTCGGCGAGGGCCTGCAGTTCGGTCAGGGCGCGGTCGTCGTGCGGCGGCGGTTCGTCCGTGACCAGACGGGTGATCACATCCGTCGGCACCGTCTGGAACATGGTGTCGGTGCCCAGCTTGGTGTGGTCCGCGAGGACCACCACCTCCGCCGCCGCCTGTACCAGCGCCCGGTCGACGCTGGCCGACAGCATGTTGGACGTGGACAGGCCGCGCTCGGCGGTCAGCCCGCTGCCGGACAGAAAGGCCCGGCTGACCCGCAGCCCCTGCAGGGACTGCTCGGCACCGCTGCCGACCAGCGCGTAGTTGGAGCCACGCAGGGTGCCGCCGGTCATGACGACCTCCACCCTGTTGGCATGGGCCAATGCCTGTGCGACCAGCAGGGAGTTGGTGACCACGGTCAGGCCAGGGACGCGCGCGAGCCGGCGGGCCAGCTCCTGCGTGGTGGTCCCGGCGCCGACCACGACGGCCTCGCCCTCGTCGACGAGACCGGCCGCGAGATCGGCGATGGCCGTCTTCTCCGCGGTCGCTAGATGGGATTTCTGCGGGAAGCCGGACTCCCTGGTGAATCCGCCCGGCAGCACCGCACCGCCGTGCCGGCGGTCGAGCAGTCCTTCTGCCTCCAGCGCCCGCACATCCCGCCGTACGGTCACTTCGGAGGTCTGGACGACGCGGGCGAGCTCGCGGAGCGATACCGCTCCGTTCGCACGCACCATTTCAAGGATCAATTGGCGACGTTCTGCAGCGAACACGAAACTGACAGTAACGCCAACGACCGTCTGGTTTCAGCAGCTTGCACCAATTAACAGATGTTGTTCGTCTACGACCCCGCGAGATGGTATGGAAGCGGATTACGTTCCTCGCGCGCCGCTCCCGGCCCTCTTCCTACGCCTCCGCCTGTGTCTTCCGCGTGTGCAGCTGCCGGGCCACCTCGGCGATCGAGCCGGACAGCGACGGGTACACCGTGAAGGCGCTGGCGATCTGCTCCACCGTCAGGTTGTTGTCGACCGCGAGCGAAATCGGATGGATCAGCTCGCTGGCGCGCGGCGCGACCACCACACCGCCGACCACGATGCCGGTGCCCGGACGGCAGAAGATCTTCACAAAGCCGTCCCGGATGCCCTGCATCTTCGCGCGCGGGTTGCGCAGCAGCGGCAGCTTCACCACCCGGGCGTCGATCTTCCCGCCGTCCACATCGGCCTGGGAGTAGCCGACCGTGGCGATCTCCGGGTCCGTGAAGACGTTCGCCGAGACGGTCTTGAGGTTCAGCGGGGCGACCGCGTCGCCGAGGAAGTGGTACATCGCGATCCGGCCCTGCATGGCCGCCACCGACGCCAGCGCCAGCACCCCGGTGACGTCCCCCGCCGCGTACACGCCGGGCGCGCTGGTCCGCGAGACCTTGTCGGTCCAGATGTGTCCGGAATCCTTGAGCCGGACCCCGGCCTCCTCCAGGCCCATCTCCTCCGTGTTCGGGATCGAGCCGACGGCCATCAGACAGTGGGTGCCCGTGATCACCCGCCCGTCGGCGAGGGTCACCTCCACCCGGTCCCCGACCCGCTTGGCGGCCTGCGCCCGCGAGCGCGCCATCACGTTCATCCCGCGCCGGCGGAAGACGTCCTCCAGCACGGCCGCCGCGTCCGGGTCCTCGCCCGGCAGCACCCGGTCCCGGCTGGAGACGAGGGTGACCTTCGAGCCCAGCGCCTGGTACGCGCCGGCGAACTCGGCGCCCGTGACACCGGAGCCGACCACGATGAGCTCTTCCGGGAGCTCGTCCAGGTCGTACACCTGCGTCCAGTTCAGAATGCGCTCGCCGTCCGGCTGCGCGTCCGAGATCTCCCTCGGGTGTGCCCCGGTCGCCACCAGCACGGCGTCCGCGACCAGCGTCTGCTCGGTCCCGTCCGCGGCCCGGACGATCACCTTCCGCGACCCGTCGGGCGACTGCGACGGCTCCAGCCGCCCGCGCCCGCGCATCACGCGCCCGCCCGCGCGGGTGACCGAAGCGGTGATGTCATGCGACTGGGCCAGCGCCAGGCGCTTCACCCGTCGGTTGACCTTGCCCAGGTCGACGCCTACGACCCGGGCCGCCTGCTCCAGCGGCGGGGTGTCATCGGCGACGATGATGCCCAGCTCCTCATAAGAGGAGTCGAAGTTCGTCATCACCTCAGCGGTGGCGATCAAAGTCTTCGACGGCACGCAGTCGGTGAGCACCGACGCCCCGCCCAGACCGTCGCAGTCGACGACGGTCACCTCCGCGCCGAGCTGGGCAGCGACCAGCGCCGCCTCATAGCCGCCGGGTCCGCCACCAATGATCACGATCCGAGTCACATGCTCCATTGTCCCGCACTCGTTCGACATCACTCCTCCGGGGGGTTCCCGGCGCCCCCGAAACCTTGGTCCCCCACTCCCGTACCCTCTGAGCCATGTCGCTCTACGCCGCGTACGCCGGCAACCTCGACGCGCGGCTGATGACCCGCCGCGCACCGCACTCCCCGCTGCGCGGCACGGGGTGGATCAACGGCTGGCGCCTGACCTTCGGCGGCGAACAGATGGGTTGGGAGGGCGCCCTCCCCACCATCGTCGAGGCACCGCGCTCCCAGGTCTTCGTCGCCCTGTACGACATCGCCCCCATGGACGAGGAGTCCATGGACCGCTGGGAGGGCGTCGGCCTGGACATCTACCGCCGGATGCGGGTCCGCGTCCACACTCTGGATGGCGACGAGGCAGCCTGGCTGTACGTACTGAACGGCTACGAGGGCGGTCTGCCGTCCGCGCGCTACCTCGGCGAGATCGCGGACGCCGCGGAGTCCGCGGGGGCCCCGCACGACTACGTCATGGAACTGCGCAAGCGCCCCTGCTGAGACCGCGGCCCGGTCGCGTTCTCGCCGCTTCCTCGCCGCCTCCTCGCCGTCTCCCCGCCGCTTCCTCACCGCGCCTCTTCCGCGCGGTTCGATCGCGCCTTGGCAACGAATCGAACACCCCTGTCGATACTTCTACGCGCGTAGGCAATCACCGGCTAGTCTCATGCGCGTGAACGCATCAGTTACCCATCAGGGGGACCCCCACGCCGCCGCCGACGCCGCGGCCGCCCGCCTGCGTGAACTCACCGGCGCTGAGACCCACGACGTCGCCCTGGTCCTCGGCTCCGGCTGGGTACCCGCCACCGACGCGCTCGGTACCCCGGAACACGAGTTCCCGGTCACCGATCTGCCCTCCTTCCCGCCGCCCGCCGTCGAGGGCCATGCGGGCAAGATCCGCTCGTACAAGATCAACGACAAGCGAGCGCTGGTCTTCCTCGGCCGCACGCACTACTACGAGGGCCTCGGTGTCGCCGCCGTCGCGCACGGCGTACGGACCGCCGTCGCCGCCGGCTGCAAGACCGTAGTCCTCACCAATGGCTGCGGCGGCCTGCGCGAGGGCATGCGCCCCGGCCAGCCGGTGCTGATCAGCGACCACATCAACCTCACGGCCGCCTCGCCGATCGCCGGTGCGCACTTCGTCGACCTCACCGACCTCTACTCGCCCCGGCTGCGCGCGCTCTGCCGGCAGATCGACCCCAGCCTGGAGGAGGGCGTCTACGCGCAGTTCCCCGGTCCGCACTACGAGACGCCCGCCGAGATCACCATGACCCGCACCCTCGGGGCGGACCTCGTCGGCATGTCCACCGCCCTGGAGGCGATCGCCGCCCGCGAGGCGGGCGCCGAGGTCCTCGGCATCTCCCTGGTCACCAACCTCGCGGCGGGCATGACGGGCGAACCCCTCAACCACGAGGAGGTCCTTCAGGCCGGCCGCGACTCCGCCGCGCGGATGGGGAGCCTCCTGGCGCAGGTCCTCGACCGCGTCTGACTCCGCCTGCGCCTGTCGCCGGGACCCGCCCGCCGACGCCCCGGGCCACGGCCTGAGCCGGTGACCCTGCGTACGCACTCGCCCGGTCCCACAGGACCGGAGCCGGTGCCCCGGACGCGCTGCCCCGGGCCGGTAACCCCGGCCCTGCGGCCCCGAGCCGCCGACGCCGAGCCCCCGACCCCGGCTCGCCGCCCTTGTCAGCCGGCGGACCGGGCGAGCGACGGCCGGGCGGCAGGCGGTCAGGGGACGTACGGGCCGAGCGGCGGGCGGCCAGGGGGCGTACAGGCAAACTGCGGGCCGGGTGACGCCGCAGGCCGGGTGACCGGACCGCGGAGAGCGGCGACCGCGCGGCACCACCCGCGCCGCGCACCGGGCGTCGCGCTCGTTTCCCGGGGTACTCACTGGTCAGCCACCCTCGGCGGCCATTCACCTCCGGCCGCGCCGAGGCGGCGGGCGCGGGTTCGCGACAGCGCTGCCCGGCCCCAGCCGACCCGCCCCGAACCCTCACGCACACGCCCGACCCAGCCACCCCCCAGAGCCACACCAGGAGGCCGCCCATGGCGCCCACCCCAGAGTCCGAACTCATCTCCGAGGCCAGCGCCTGGATGGCCGAGGACCCCGACCCCGAGACCCGTGACGAGCTGGCCGAGCTGCTGGAGGCGGCCGAGGCGGGCGAGCCTCAGGCGCTCGATCAGCTCGCCGACCGGTTCTCCGGCACCCTGCAGTTCGGCACCGCCGGTCTCCGGGGCGAGCTGGGCGCCGGGCCCATGCGGATGAACCGCGCCGTGGTCATCCGCGCCGCCGCCGGTCTCGCGGCGTACCTCACCAAGCAGGCGGGCTCCGCCGAGCACACCGCCCCCGGCGAGCGGCCCGGCATCGTCGTCATCGGCTACGACGCCCGCTACAAGAGCGCCGACTTCGCCCGCGACACCGCCGCCGTCATGACCGGCGCGGGTTTCCGGGCGGCTCTGCTGCCGCGTCCGCTCCCCACCCCCGTCCTCGCCTTCGCCATCCGCCACCTCGGCGCGGTCGCCGGGGTGGAGGTCACCGCCAGCCACAACCCGCCCCGCGACAACGGCTACAAGGTCTATCTCGGCGACGGCTCCCAGATCGTGCCGCCCGCCGACCTCGACATCGCCGCCGAGATCGCCGCGATCGGCGGCCTGGCCGGCGTGCCCCGCCCGGACTCCGGCTGGGAGACCCTTGGCGACGACGTCCTGGACGCCTATCTCGCCCGTACGGACGCCGTCCTCACTCCGGGATCCCCCCGGGACGTACGCGTCGTCTACACCCCCATGCACGGCGTCGGCGGTGAGACGGTCATCGCGGCCTTCGCCCGCGCGGGCTTCCCGGCCCCCACCGTGGTCGCCGAGCAGGCCGAGCCGGATCCGGCGTTCCCGACCGTCGCGTTCCCCAACCCGGAGGAGCCGGGCGCGATGGACCTGGCGTTCGCGACCGCCCGCCGCCTCGGACCCGGGGGCGCGGACATCATCATCGCGAACGACCCGGACGCCGACCGCTGCGCGGTGGCCGTACCCGATACCGCCCCCGCCGCGACCGCCTGGCGCATGCTCCGGGGTGACGAGGTCGGCGCGCTTCTCGCGACCCACCTCATCCACAAGAGCGCCCGCGGCACGTTCGCGACCTCGATCGTCTCGTCGTCCCTCCTGTCCCGGATCGCGGGCGCCGCTGAGCTTCCGTACGCCGAGACGCTGACCGGCTTCAAGTGGCTGGCCCGGGTCGACGGGCTGCGCTACGCCTACGAGGAGGCGCTGGGCTACTGCGTCGACCCCGGCGGCGTACGCGACAAGGACGGCATCACGGCCGCCCTGCTCGTCGCCGAGCTGACGGCCGAGCTCAAGGAGCAGGGTCGTACGCTCACCGATCTGCTCGACGACATCGCGCTCGAGCACGGGCTGCACGCCACCGACCAGCTGTCCGTACGCGTCGAGGACCTGTCCCTGATCGGTCAGGCCATGAAGCGGCTGCGCGAACAGCCGCCCACCGAGCTCGCGGGCCTCGCCGTGTCCTCCAGCGAGGACCTGTCGCGCGGTACGGCGACACTGCCCCCGACGGACGGGCTGCGCTACCGCCTCTCCGGCCGCATCGGCAGCGGCCCGGGGAGCACGGTCCGGTCGGCCCGGGTGATCGTCCGCCCCAGCGGCACCGAGCCCAAGATCAAGTGCTACCTGGAGGTCGTGGTCGACGTCCCCGGGGCGGACGCGCTCGCGTCGGCGCGTACGACGGCGGAGCAGGTCCTGTCGGCGGTCAAGGCGGATCTCGCCGCGGCGGCCGGCATTTGAGGCGGGCGGCCTCCGGGACGCCGGACCGGAAGGGGCCTGCCGGGTTTCCGGTGGGCCCCGGTGGGTTTCCGGTGGGCCCCCGGTGGGTTTCCGGTGGGCCCCCGGTGGGTTTCCGGTGGGCCCCCGGTGGGTTTCCGGTGGGCCCCTCACTCCCGGGTGAGGTAGCTGAACCCCGTGTCCTGCCCGACGCAGGGTTGGAGCGTGGGCCCCAACGGTCCAGACGGAAGGCCGGCCCCGGACCGGTACACTTCCGGCCAAGCCATGACCATGCCAGCCCTGACGGAAGGCTCCGGTTCAGCGTGTCCTTTGCGAGTGAGCATCACTTGCCGCCGGATCAGGCAGCGGAGTTGGCGCGCAAGGAGCGCGCGGGAAAAGAACATCTGCTGTGGCCGGGACTGACCCTGGTGCCGGTCATCATCGCGGTGATCATGCTGCTCACTCCGGCCGACTTCCATGAGACCGTCGAGCACCAGAGCGGGATGACGGAAAGCGTCTCCCTGAAGTGCGGCTCCGTGGTCTCTCCGCGCGCGGAGCGCACGGAGGACGGGTTCTCCCGCTACCGCGACCAGTGCAACGCGCGGCGGACCCAGCGGATGGGCTATGCCGGGCTCGCGCTCTCGGGCGCCGTTGTCATCGCGGCGGTCGGCGCCGCCGTTCAGCGCAGGCCGCGCGGTTCCGCCGTGGCGGCGTCACCGCCGGCGTAGTGGTGCGTCGGTAGGACGCTCAGCGACCAGCCCCCGTCCGCCGACGCGGCTCAGCGGCGTAGTCGGGCAGGGCCACATCGCTGCTGACCTTCTCCCCCAGCCTGAGCATCCAGTTCAGGAAGAAGGGCCTGGACAGCAGGCCGTTGCGGAAACGCAGGCCGGTCGCGGTGCCGGGCGCGAGGAACTTCCCGGTGCGGTCGCCGCCGGTCTGGCAGCCCTTGGCGTACTGCCGGAGCCTGCCCTCGTAGCGCGCGAAGGCCGCCCGATGGTCGCCTCCGGCCCGCGCGAGCTCGCCTGCCAGCACATAGGCGGCCACCACGGCGGTGCCCGTGCCCATCCCCCCGATGGTGGCCCCGCACGCCGCGTCGCCCACCAGGCACACCCGGCCGCTGGACCAGCTGTCCACATCCGCTCGGCTGATCGAGTCGAAGTACAGCTCGGGGGCCCGGTGCAGCGAATCCAGCAGACGGGGCACCTCCCAGCCGAGGCCGGAGAAGGCGTCGGCGATCAGACGCTTCTGCTGCTCGGGATCGTGGCGGTCGTACGACAGCTCGGGCGCGGCGAAGACGAAGAACGCCCCGGCCCGCGCCGGGTCCCGGTGGTCGGCCCCGACGGAGGCGAGCCGCCCCGGCACGTTGTAGCCGACCGAGCCCTTCTCCCACCCCAGTTCATTGGCGAGCTCCCAGGTGGCGGCGTAGTAGCCGAGGTGGCTCACGTAGTCCTCCTCGGGGCCGAAGGCGAGGCGCCGGACATTGGAGTGCAGCCCGTCCGCGCCGATCACCAGGTCGAACTCGCGCGAGGCCGCGTGCCGGAAGTCGACCCGCACACCGGAGGGGGTCTCGGTGAGGCCGGTGATCGAGTCGCCGAAGAGGTACTCGGTGTGGTCCAGGCTGCGCTCGTAGAGCAGCTGGGCCAGGTCGCCGCGTAGCACCTCGATGGCGCCACCGGCGAACTCCGCGGGCAGGTGCAGCAGCGTCCGGCCGCTTTCGTCGACGAAGCTCATCGGGCTGCCGCCGGTCTGCATCCCGCGCAGCTCGGGCAGCAGGCCCATGCGCTCCAGCACGGTCAGGTGCGTATCGCCCCGGAAGTCGACGGCCCGGCCGCCGCCGCGCAGGGCCGGGGCCAACTCGACGACCGTCGGGTTGAAGCCGTGGCGCCCCAGCCAATAGGCCAGCGCCGGGCCGGCGATGCTCGCGCCGGAGATGAGGACGTTCCGGTTCATGGTTTCTCCACCCCTGAGAACTGTGTCCGACGGACACGATTAATTACTGTGTACCATAGACGCAGTTATTTGGCACAGCAAGACGCCAAGAAGCACAAGACATCGAGACATCGAGGCATCGAGGCAAGAGGGGCGACGGACATGGCCGACAACCACGCCGAGACGGTGCGGCTGCTGTGGGGCCCCCACGCCAAGCCGTCGCGCGGCCCCCGGCCGACCCTCGACCTGGACCGCATCGCTCGGGCCGGTATCGAGATCGCCGACTCCGAAGGGCTGGCCGGTGTCTCCATGCAGCGGGTCGCCGCTCAACTGGGCGTCACCAAAATGGCGCTGTACCGCTACGTCCCGGGCAAAGCCGAGCTGATCGCCCTGATGGTCGAGGCCGCGATCGGCCCGTACCCGGCCGCGGGGGACACACAGCCCTCCGGCTGGCGGGGACAGCTGGAGGACTGGGCCCGCTGTCTGCTCTCCGTCTTCCTCCCGCACCCATGGACGCTCGACGCCACCATCGGACCGCGGGTCATGGGGCCCGCGGAGCTGGGCTGGATGGAGCGCGCCGTCTCCGCGCTGGACGGTACGGAGCTCAGCGGCGCCGAGCGCATGGACGCGGTCGTCCTGCTGGTCGGCCATGTACGCGGCATCACCCAACAGGCCCGCGCGGCGGGCCCGGCGGGCACCCCCGAGGCGGAGCTGGGCGGCATCCTCGCCGACCTGATGCGGGATCAGGGAGAGCGTTTCCCCGCCCTGGCCGCCGCCCTCGCCTCCGTGGAGCAGTCCGGCGGACAGGACCAGGCTTGGGAGTTCGGCCTCCAGCGCATCCTGGACGGTCTGGCCGTGCTCATCGACCAGCGCGGACACTGACCGTCGTACACAATCGCGACCATGGATTTGAACGACGTGCTGCGCTGCCTCAAGGAGGCCGAAGCCGACCGGCGTCGGCCCGAACTCTGCGGCGGGCGCTATGTGTCCGTGGCCAACCGCCATGCCTACGACGACGCCTCCCCGCTGCCGCTCGACCTCTTCGACGGGGTCGACGACGAGGAGGGCGAGGAATGCGACATCCTCACGGGGCTGGGCGAGGCCGCTTCCGTGTACGACGCGTTGGACATCCTGGCGTCCACCGTGCTGGACGAGGTGGGGGATCCGCCCGACGAGGACGACATGAGTGAGGCGGACCTCCAGCGGCTGGAAGGCATCGACTCACCTGAGCACCGCGCTCTCGCCTGCCTGCTCATGGGCTACGAAGGCGCCATCGACGTGGACACGAGCGCAGGCGCGGGCTGGTTCGCCGGTGCCCGCATCGTCTTCCTCAGCACAGCGGTCCCGCCCAACCAGGAAGCCGACTACGGCATCCTCGAACTCCAGCCCACCGGCGAGCCCACGGACGCCGACCGCGCGCTGATGGACGCCGCCGAGGCCGGTGACACCGACGCACTCTCCGAGGCCCTGAGCGAGGGTGCCCGCGTCAACGCGCTGGACGAGCGCGGCATGAGCGCACTCCACATCGCCGTGGCCCACCGCCGGCTGTCCGCCGTGACAGCGCTGCTGGCCGCGGGGGCCGATCCCGCGCTCCAGGCCGCCTACAACAACGCCCCTCAATTCGCGTCACTCGACGACAGCGAGCGGGTCGCGGCCGGCTCGGAGCGGATCGAGGACGCCGACCACCTGGACATCCTGCGCACGCTCATCGAGGCGGAAGCCCCCGTCAACGCGCAGAACCGCGACGGCTCGACCCTGCTCGACCTGGCGATCGCCACCCACCCCTACCCCGAGGAGACCATTCGCCACCTCGTCGGCCAAGGCGCGCGGAGTATCCGGCTCACGGATCCGGATTTCGGCCGCCTCCTCGCCGTCCTGCCGCACAGCGACGGCCGACAAGCCCTCGAAACACGCGTCAGCCAACTGCGGTTCCTCCTCGAGTCGGGAGCCCGCCCCGAGGACGCCGAGGTGGCGGCCCAGCGGCCGTGGCTACGAGCTCAGGACGGCCCGGCCTTGCACGCGCTGCTCCACTTCACCGGGTACTACGAACGCGAGGTGCCCGGCGACATACTTCTCGCCCTCGTCGATCTGCTCCTCCGACACGGTGTCCGCGATACGTCGTACCAGGGCAGCACCGCGCTGGAGTGCGCCGAGGGTTGGGTGAAGAACGGCCACGCCAACTACGAGCCGGTGGTGCGAAGGCTGCGCGAGGCCGCCGCCGAGGACGGCGTCTGACGGAGGACAGACGGCCTGGCGGCGCTCCGCCGAGATCGCCGGGCCGCGCAACCCTCGACGCTCAAAGGGCCGGTGGTCGCGCGAGGCGTGGCGGACTTCCGACAGCACTTGTCGTTTTACCGAAAGCGGCATGATCCCCGCCGGATCGATCATCGAGACGTGATGACAGCGCCGTGGGCTCACCCGCGCCGCGTCCCCGTGCAGACCTCAAGGAGGCCACCCTCATGGGCCTGGGCAATCTCTCGATCGACCCGCTCGCGGAGCTGAGGAAACGCCAAAGCGCTAAATGGCGGACCTTCCCGGACGACGTCCTGCCCCTTCCCGTCGCGGAGATGGACTTCCCCCTGGCAGCGCCGATCGCCAAGGTCCTCCACGAGGCGATCGACCGGTCGGACACCGGCTACGCGGCACCAACCCGCGACCTCGCGGACGCGGTCAGCGGCTACGCCCTGCGTACCTGGGACTGGAAGATCGACACCGACCATGTGCGTACCGTCGCCGACGTGGGAATCGGCATGGTCGAAATCCTGCGGCGCATTGTCAGCCCCGGAGACCACGTGGTGATCAGCCCGCCGGTGTACGAACCTTTCTCCTGGTGGGTACGCGAGGTCGGGGCCCACACCGTCGAGGCGCCGCTGGCCGACGGACCGCTGGGATGGCGGCTCGACCTGGACGCCCTGGAACGGGCCTTCGCCGCCAACGCCACGGCGTACGTGCTGTGCAACCCGCACAACCCCGTCGGCCTCGTGCACCCGCGCGAGGACCTGGTCGCACTCGCCGAACTGGCCGACAAATACGGGGTCTACGTGCTGTCCGACGAGATCCACGCCCCGCTCGTCCTTCCGGGGGCCGATTTCGTCCCCTTCTTGTCGGTGTCGGATGCGGCGAGGCGCTGGGGATTCTCGTTCCTGTCGGCCAGCAAGGGCTGGGACCTGGCCGGGCT
Organism: Streptomyces sp. NPDC059679; assembly: GCF_042734105.1. Lineage (NCBI taxonomy): Bacteria > Bacillati > Actinomycetota > Actinomycetes > Kitasatosporales > Streptomycetaceae > Streptomyces > Streptomyces sp. NPDC059679. Next base: position 14,045 of record NZ_JBHWES010000038.1, read on the forward strand.
CAAGGCCGCCACCGTCATCACCGCCGACCCGGCACCCAAGCGGTACGTCGACCGTCTCTCGCCGCATTCGCTCTACCGCACCGGACACCTCGGAGTGATCGCCACGGTCGCCGCGTTCAACGATGGTGATCAGTGGCTTGCTGATGTCCTGGACATGCTCGACCACAACCGGAGACTGCTGGACGGCCTGCTGAGAAAGCTGCTCCCCGCGGCTCACTACAGACAGCCGCAAGCCGGCTTTCTGGCCTGGATCGACTTCGGCGCTCTCGGCTGGGGCGACGACCCCACCGAACACATCCTCAACACCGCGCGCGTCGCTCTGAACGCCGGCCACCGTTACGGCCCCCTCGGCGTCGGATTCGCGAGGCTCAACTTCGGCTGCTCACCGAAGATTCTCACCGAGGCCATCACGCGGATCGCCACAGCCGCCTGAAAGGGCGCGGCCCTCACCCGTCGGCGAGGGCCGCGCCTTTCAGACGTCGTTGACCGGATCAGGCGGCGGGGAACCCGCCGCCCTTGACGGCCGAGACGAACGACGACCACGCCGCCGCCGGGAAGACCAGGGCGGGGCCGTGCGGGTCCTTGCTGTCACGGACGGGGAGCCGGCCGGTGGACGCGCACCCGGGTGCCCACTCGACGCATGTGCCGCCGTCACCATTGCTGTAGCTGGACTTGACCCACTCCGCTCGGGAGAGATCAGGGGTGCTGCTCATGGCGTCAAAGCCTCCATGACGGAAAGGATGAATGCCGCCGTCTGCGTCGGCGACAAGGCGTAGGCCCTGAGCAGATCGTACGACCGCATACGCCTGACCACCCTCTCCTTGTCCTCGATGAGTTGCCCCGTAGTGATGCCCTCCTCATAGGCGACGGCCGTACCGTCGTCCAGGGTCAGCAAATCAAGCGCGCCGCCCATCAGCGCATGCTCACCGCGCTCGTACGGCAGCACCTGGATCACGCTGTTCGGTGTGTCCACCAGCTCGGCCAAGCGGGCCAGTTGGGCGCGCATGACCACCGGTCCACCGATCGGCCGCCTCACACACGCCTCATCCAGGATCACCGACAGATGAGGAGCGGGCGTGGTCCGTAGAAGAGCCTGGCGACCCATACGAGCCGCCACCTTCTCCTCTATCTCCTCTGCCGTGGCGTCGGGGTTGCTGACTCGGAAGAGCGCCCGGGCGTAGTCCTTCGTCTGCAACAGACCGGGCACGAGTTGTCCGGCGTAATGCGCGATGGCCCGCGCACGCGCCTCCAGCTCCATGAGACGTCGGTACTTGTCCGGGTGCACCTCGTGCCGCGCCAGCGCGTACAGCTTCACGAAGATCCCGTCCGTGCCGAACGCCGCGTCCAGCTGAGCGGGGAGTTCGGGAGGGATCATGTACTCCGCGAGCTCGATCCGACTCAGGTGACTGCGGCTCGAGTTCACCACGTCGGCGAGCTGTTCCAGGCTCATCCCCGCCAGTTCGCGGTGCCGTCGCAGCTCGGCGCCGAAGAGATGGCGGGCGCTTCGTTCGGGTGTCAGTTCACGTTTACGCGCGGCCATGTGCGCAACTCCTGCCTCCCAAGGTGCGGTCGGGAGTCCAACCACTGCCGAGCCTACGCACTGACAGCCACACTTGCACTACAAACAGTAAACAAGGCCCGGCCATGCACAGTCCCCCGCGACGCGACTTGGAGGGAACGTCCGGGGGCGTGGCCACCAGCCGTAGCCATAAGGAGCTGATGACGTGCTCGACCCTAGCCCTTGCTCACTCGCATACGTGAGTGCCCTTTTCGCCTCCCGGATCCTCGGTGCGGGGACTGCCCGGTGAACGCGACAACCGGCCTGCGCCTGCTGCCCTGGACCAGCCCGGACGGCAAGCCGTGCTATCTGGCGGCGGACGACGGCAACAGCCGCTTGAGCCGACGCGCGGACGAAATCGAAGCTCTCCAGCTGTCCATGGGCACACAACTGCTCGGCCATGCCCGGGTGCTGCTCACCGACCGCAAAGCGGACGCCGGGGAACTCCGGTTCCTGGCGAACCGCCTGTGCGAGGCGCTGCGCGATGTGCTGCGCGTGGCCGAGAGCAGGGGCATGCGCCTGCCCGCGTACGGCGATGACGGCCCCGCCGGGGCCGTCGGGGTGTCGTCATGACCGACCCGGCAGGTCAAGGCCGTCCCGGGACGGGGCCCGCGGCGCACGGGCGAGGACGGTCTCGCGCTGCCACTCCAGATCAACAGTGGCGGACAGCACCGCCCCATCGCCGAACAGGAGCTGACCCCTGCCGAGGCGGAACAGCTGCACGCGGCCATGTGCTACGCACTCAACGCGCAGCGCCCGCCCGCCGACGCCCCGGCGTGCCGTCAGCCGGTCCACTACCCGGGCGGCCGACAGCGGTACTGAAGAAGACAGCCGTCCGCTCCACGGGAGCCGCAGGCGGGCGGCGCTCAGCCGCCCGCCCGAAATTGTCTGCGGGAAGCGTCCCGGACGGGCCCGGAGGTCGGCCGCCGCTCGGGCCTATGCTTCCCGACCGAGCCCCCACTACCACAAGCCGAAGTAGCGGAACCGATCATTGCGATCACCGTCCTGCGCGCCAGCACGCCTGTGTGCTACTTCTGACGTCATGAGCTCTGAAGCAAACGACAGGGTCCGCCCTGGGGACTTGCCGGCGATCGCCTTCACGATCCTCTCGGAGAACTTCTTCGATCACGAGGGACGTCCGGTTCCCTTCCGGCTGCGAGACAAGCGGAACACCCAAGACGACCCGTTCGACGAGTACGTCACCGACCTGCTGCGCGAGGAGCTGCCCAAGGAGGTCATCGTTCTCCGAGCAGACAAGCCGCTGGTCAGCCCCGACGCTGTCATCGCGCGACCCGAGGAGTACGAGCTTCTGCGGACCGGCGGGGTCGACTACGACCCGCGAGCGATCTTCGGCCTCGAGGTCAAGAAGGTTGATCTCGGCAGGAATGGGAAGCCTGCTCGTTCCACAGGTCTCGACTACAACAGCACCCCGCCTTGCGCGACCGTGCGCGTGTATGCCGAGGACGGCGTCGAAATTCGTATCCCCGGTTATTACCTCTTTGTCGCTCTTCAGGGTGACGAAGAGGGCGGTACTGTGCGGGTGCATTCGATGGTGCTGGTAGCCGGAGCAGTTCTGAATAAGGACGTTGATCTCTATGACCGCATAACGGGAACGCGAATCAAGGAGATCGGACTCGGCACCTACGGCGACGGGGCGAACCGGGTGCGACCGATGCTGCTCTTCTCCAACCCACTCGGATGGGAGTGGATGTTGGGCGCGGCAACCCTCATCAGCGAGCGCAATAATCTTGCGGATGAGCAGCCCCTCGTCCACGTACGCGACATGACCCGGGCTGTCTCGCCAGGGGTGTTCGAGCTCTTCCATTGTTACAGGCTCGCCAAATTGTCTCCCCCCGCCGAGGAGACTGCGCACAATCCCTTCCCGCAGCCAGAGAAGCGCAAGGAGGAGACAGCCCAGCGAGGCCGGTTCGAAGTGGATCTACGGACACTCACTTTCGGTTAGAGCACACGTCAAGAGCAGCGGCAGCTGAGGTAACCGCCCCTTCAGCCGCCCCTGTCAGCGCTTCAATGGCCAGCGAGTTGCCGGGAATGGTGTGGAGCGCGAGGATGGAGCCCCTCACCACGGATTCAACGTCCGCATATCCAACCTTAATGCCAGCCTCCTGGCACTCGCGTAGCGCAACAAGTGCTCGTTCACGTACCGCCTCCACCGTGGGCCACTCGGGCACCACGTGTCCCACGAGTCGGCATACCACGATCGCGTCCAGATTCGACGGATCAGCGGCACTGGACTTGATGGTGCTCGTACTCATCTCTGCCTTGACGGGCTGAACTGCGGTAATGACCAGCCCCGCGCTCTCCAGCGCCTTGACCAGTTCAACCCAGCCCGTGATCCGCGCTTGATGGAAGGTAAAGGCGAGCAGACCGTTCGGCTTCAGGAGCCGGGCACATTCCTTCCACACGGCGGCAATAGCACGGCCGAACTCGGCAGGGTCGGCGGATTGGACTTCCTCTGCGTGGCGAGTTGTGATGACGCTTGCCGGGTAGCTCTCGAATGGCTGGATCTGTCGGAGCCAGGCGTGGAAGAAGTCGGCGAGTTCGCTGTAGTGGACGTTATCCATGAACGGCGGATCGGTGATGACCAAGTCCACGGACTCATCAGGGAGATCGAACGAGGCAGAAGATCCACAGTGGACATACGCGCTCGCGTGGCCCTGTTCGAAGTCGTCGGCATCGCCGAACGCCAGAGAAAGGGGCTGCGACAGCCCGAAGACACGCTCCGAAGTGTCGCCCATAGGCACGAGATCATGCGGGGCGCGCTTGTACTCCAATGCACGGATGATGCGTGACTGATAAAGCGTTGAGAAGGCCCCAGAAGATGCAGGGGTACCCCATGGGTGCGCCTCGAGCGGGGTACGTTCGGGTTTTAGAACGTGGTTGGAAAACATGTGCCGGACAGCACCAGTTCCTTCGCCCTTGAACGAACAGAAGATGTTGTTGAATTCCAACACGCCAGAGAAGAGTGCAGCCAGGGCCTCACGCTCCGGCCCCGGGGCAAGGTCACGGATGGCCTTCCCGAGCAACCCAAGACTGTAAAGTTGGCGGGCGTTGAAGAACTCGCGCCATTTACGGTAGTTCCAACGGATTGCCTGTCGGGTGTTGTGTCCGTCGTCCAGCGTTCCGACCGGCAGTACGAGTTCGTCGCGTCGCTCTTCAAGCAGCTTCTCGGCCTCCGCGTAAAGCGCAACGTCGAAGTCGTCGATTGGTTCGTACTGGCGCGATCCATCCGCAGCAAGCACTTGCTTCGCATACATCCGCAGCCGCGGAGGCCGTCCCCCCAAAGCATCGATGACCTTCGTCACGTGGCCCTGCGGGCAGGCCATGGTCGCACGGTTGACTGGGCCAACCAGGTCTGAAGTCTGTCCACAGGCATGACAGGTGAGCTGCTTGTCCCTGACCACATCCACGATGGCGATCGCGTGACAGTGCGGACACGTTGCCTTGCTCGCCGGATACTTCTTCGGGTAGGCATGCTGAGCAAAGACGTACCGGCTGAACAGTTCCACTGGCGGTGCCTCGGGAGAACACTGGGGGCACTTGGCCAGAGCGACCCAAAAATAGTAGAGAACAGGCCGACCATGCTTGTCCTTGTGCAACTGATCGATCTCATGGCGGACCTGAGATTCCACTTCCTTGAACGCATGGTCCAACCGCGCGCGGTCCCAGGGGGCCAGGGCCTGCCGCTGGACCAAGGTGGCCACAGGGTTGATATCCCTGCCGACCACCTTTGCGCCGAGCTTGGCCGCCTCTGCGAGCGTCGTCCCGGAGCCGGCGAAGGGATCGCAGACAACAAGACCGTCGAGCCGGAGCGCATTGCTGTAGCAGTCAACCGCATCTTGTTCGTCCTGTGCCACAGACGCAGCCAGGATGCCGCGGAAGACAGATCCGAGCCGTTGCGCCCACCACTTGTGGGTGTGCGTGGCCGGCCGGTGCACTTCCTTGCGCCAGGACTCCCGCTCCGCGGCGGCTGACACGACCCCGGCAGGAAAAGCCGTCTCCAGCGCCGCCACCGCCGGGACCGAACTTCGGACGATCGACGTCGGGCCGTCCTCCACAGCACTGAAAATACTGTCCTGCTCGAAGACCGTCATTGATACCTCCAGGTTCCGTCCAAGTATCGCCGGTCTCCGCTGCCGCATAGCCGACTCACCACATCACCCAGGCAACGAACCGGGCGGTAGCCACAGAATGACATAGATCGAACTAGCTCAGTGGGAGCTTATCCAGGTCCCCAACGGTCGGCAAGCCAACTGACCTAGGCCGACTAGGATCACCGTATGGAGCTAAGTCCCGACGATCCACGCCCTGCCTATCTGCAGATCGCCGCCACGTTGCGTGAGGAAATCTCGACCGGGAGACTCAAGCCGGGTTGCCGGCTTCCGTCCGGCAGAGAGCTCGCGAAGGAGTTCGGTACCGCGCTGATGACTGTCCAGCACGCCCTTCGGGTTCTCCGCGAGGAGGGACTCGTCATCCCTCAGCAAGGCCGGGGAGTGTTCGTCCGCCCCTTCGAGCTGCCACAAGAGGTGGATACGCAGATCCATCACTCGCAAGCGCCCCTCGCATCGCAACTGGAAGCCATCCGCATCGAGCTGCGCAGAATGAACGAACGACTGGCAGCGATCGAGCAGCGCCTCGGCGGGGTGAACGGCCCACCGACGGCTTCGCCCGTCTCGGACGACAGCACCAGTGATCATGAAAATGCTGAGCGCTCCTGACCGCGACAGGCCGTGGAAGATACATGAAACAGCTCTCCTGGAGATGAGCGAACGTGAGTATTTCACCTGCGTCGGCCACTGCCCCGGCATGTTCGTCAGCAAGGCGTCCTTCCACTCGCTGACCGCCTTCCAAGCGGGATACGACCAACACGCCAACCGGCGTGGCGAACACGAGCTCACCGGCTGGTACAGGTGGCTCACCACCCGCAGCAGCAGGGACTGCACCGACATCGGCCCACCGTTCACCCGCATCGTCACCGCCAGGGGTGACGGCGCCAGGGCTCTACCGACGGCAGAATCGGGGCATGAGCAAGCCGAGCATCAAGACCAGCGAGGCGGTGCGCGATCGGCTGCGCACCTGCGGAGGAACGCGGGACGACCATCACCGAGCTCTTGGAGGAGCTCGCAGCTCGTGAGCCGACCAAGGCCGAGCAGAAGCAGCGTGCCGCCGAGGCCGCTCGTGAGCTCGGTATCGACACGCCGAGCAGACCAGCGGGCCGGCCAGGACGTCTGGGAGAAGATCCGGGCCCATCAGGGCGGCGCCGCAGCATGAGCCTGACGGCCGTCCTGGACCACACCGCACTGGCCGCCTTATACCGGGCGGACGCGTTCTTCACGGGCCTGTACATCGATGCCTCGCGGCACCGGCCGCGTCCTGATCCCATCGCTGTCTGTCCTCGCCACCGAGCGGCAGGCGCCCGGGGCCGGAAAACATGCCGCGTCACTGCGGTTCGCGGAGCCTGTCTCGTTCACCACCAAGCATGCTGTGGAAGCGATGGCCTGGCCGACTCTGGAGTGACCAGCGGCACACGCGGCAGCGATCGGTCGCAAGCCGTGAACTCCTCGGGCAGTCCAGAGCGACGCCATAGCGGTTGACCGGCGCGACATCGGCCGGCGATCACCCGTGGAGCGAGCGGGCTCCCGGGCTGTTGCCCTTGAAGCGCTGGCCCATGGCGATCTCCTCGCCGACCACCGACCAGACGGTGTCGTCGTCCTGGAAGGGGAGCGGGTCAGTGCTGCTCGTCTCCTGGCGGATACGTTCGACCTCGCGCTCCAGGGCCTCGAAGTCGGCTTCCTCGTCGCCGTCGTCGCCGCTGAAGGTGAACTCCTCGAGCAGGCGCTGGAACCGCAGGGTGACCTGGACGAGGGAGGAGACGTCCGTGTGCAGTTCCTGCACGGTCCCCTCATCGGCGTCGAAGGCGTGCACCTTGCCGGAACCGGGGTCGAGGGCGAGGTGGGCGTTGAGCAGCCAGCCGATGACGGGCCATTCGCCCGCGTCCTCCGAGGCGTCCCCGAAGTCCCCGACGTCCTCGACGTCGACGACGTCGACGACGTCCTGGACGAGGTGGAGCCGGCCGGAGTCCTCGTCGGGCTCACGCAGCCAGAGCGTCCCGGTGGGGACGCCGACGGTCTGCAGGAGGCGGGCGCCCTCGGTCTCCGCGGTGGAGGGCGGGAAGGCAGTGGCGGGCAGGGTCGCGAGCCGATCCTCGCCGAAGATGTCGGCAAGTTCGCTGCGGGTGACATCGAAAAGCACTGCCGGAACTCCGAACTCGGCGGCGGCACGGGCGCCGTGGGACTCTCAGTGAACGGAAGCGGTCACAACAACAGCTGGACGATCACCTACGAAGCGCCAACCCCTCCCTGCCGAGCCGGACCGCCGTCGCCCCCGGCATCGGACGGACTGTCCACAGGACCCAGCTCCTCCCCGCGGAAGGACAGCAGGACCACCAGGGCGCCCCCGCACGTGATCGCCCAGTCGGCGAGGTTCATCACGCTGAAGTCGCGGACCGCGATGAAGTCGACCACCGCGCCCCGCATGGAGCCGGGCGAGCGGAAGACACGGTCCGTCAGGTTTCCGAGTGCCCCGCCCAGCAGCAGCCCCAGCGCGAGCGCCCACGGCGTGCTGGTCAGCCGGCGCGACACCCGGACGATGGCGACGGCGACGGCCGCCGCGATCAGTGTGAAGACGATGGTCGTCGCCTCACCGAGGCCGAACGCCGCGCCCGGGTTTCGCTGCACCCGCAGCTCGAGCCAGGTCCCGATCACCGGGACGGGGGCACGCCCTTCCAGCCCCGCGACCACCGCCAGTTTGCTCCCCAGATCGATGGCGTACGCGATACCGGCCACCAGCCACAGCAGCCACACCCGCCGCCGTCCGGCGGCGGGTGTGTCGGTCTTCGGCGCATCGCTTGTTGTCACGCTCGGCCTCCTCGCCGTCCCGGTCCCACTCCGCCCGCTCAGGGCCGCTCAGGTGATCGCCAGCACCACCGCGAGCAGCACCGCCCCCGCCACCGCCGGGGCGATGACCTCGAACGCCCAGCGCACCTCGGGCTCGCCCTGCGCGCCTTCCCGCGTGGCGTGGGCCTCCGCGAGGCCGCGCAGCTCGTCGATGGAGCGGTCGGCCTGGGCCCGCCGCTGCTGGTCCGCGTCGGCCGCGGCCTGGACGGACGTACGGCCGAAGGGGTCCTCGGTCGCCGCCCGCGCCTGCCGCCGGGTGGCCCGCTTGCGCTGCCGCAGCGACACCGGGATGGCCCACATCTGGTACTTCGCGCCACCCGCGAGCACTTCGCTGGAGTAGCCCGCGCGCACCGCCTCCACCGAGCCCCAGGGCAGGGTGATCGTACGGAAGGGGTTGCGCACCCGCAGCCGGTCCTGGCCGGCGAACACCGCGGGCCGGACCGTGAAGGCGATCACCAGGGGCACCGCGAACAGCAGCCCGGCGAGCGCCAGCCACGGCGCCCGGCCCTCGCCCCGGATCATGGCGTCGATCCCCAGCCAGGCACCGATCGCGAGCAGCAGTACGCCGCCCGCGATGCCGCCCGGGGAGCGGTAGACGCGGTCCGCGTACTCGGTCTCCTGGTCAGCGGTCCCCTTCTTGGACCCCTTGGGCCCCTTGGGCCCGCGCGGGGTGGAGGAGTCGTGCGAGGAGTCGTCCGGGCTCGTCATGGGGCCGATTCTGCCCCACGGGCGCGGCGGCCCGTATGCAGGGCCTCGCGCCCGTAAGCCTAGGACTCGACCGCCAGCCGCAACCCGAGCCCGACCAGGACCGCCCCGGAGATCTGTTCCATGCGGCGCCGCCGTCCCTGCCAGTACGCGCGCCGACACGACACCTCAGCCGTTTCCGCCGGTTCCGTATCCGGCCCGCCGCGCCCACCGCGCCGGCCGACCCGCCGCGCCTGCCACAGCGCACGCGCTCCCATCCAGACCAGCACCGCGGCGCCGGTGATCCGTATGACGTCGTAGGCGACCTGCGAGGCCAGCAGCAGGGCCGAGCCCACAAGTCCTTTCTCACCGGGCACCCGGGGGTGACATTCGGCTACGCGCGTAGATATGCTCCCCTGGTGACCATGCCCACCACAGTTCCCGCATACGGCGCGGAGGCGGCCGAGCGACTGGCGTCGATGGCGGATGTGACCGCCACCGACGGCGCGCTGCGCCGCTTTCTGCACGGCCTGCCGGGCGTCGACGCGGTCGGCCTGCAGGCCCGTGCCGCCGCGCTCGGCACCCGCTCGATCAAGACCACGGCGAAGGCGTACGCCATCGACCTGGCCATCTCCATGATCGACCTGACGACCCTGGAGGGCGCGGACACCCCGGGCAAGGTCCGGGCGCTGTGCGCCAAGGGGGTCAGCCCCGATCCGACCGACCGCTCCGTCCCCAAGGTCGCGGCGATCTGCGTCTACTCCGACATGGTCGCCACCGCCAAGCAGGCCCTGGCCGAGGCGGGCGGCTCCGAGGTCCATGTGGCCTCCGTGGCGACCGCCTTCCCCTCCGGGCGGGCGGCGCTCGCCGTCAAGCTCGCCGACACCCGGGAGGCCGTGGCCGCCGGGGCCGACGAGATCGACATGGTGATCGACCGCGGCGCCTTCCTCTCCGGGCGCTATCTCCAGGTCTTCGAGGAGGTCCGGCAGGTCAAGGAGGCGTGCCGGCGTACGGACGGCAGCGGCACCGCCGCCCACCTCAAGGTCATCTTCGAGACCGGCGAGCTGCAGACGTACGACAATGTGCGCCGCGCCTCCTGGCTGGCCATGCTCGCGGGCGCCGACTTCATCAAGACCTCCACCGGCAAGGTCGCGGTCAACGCGACGCCCCCCGTCACCCTCCTCATGCTGGAGGCGGTCCGCGACTTCCGCGACACCACCGGGGTGCAGGTCGGGGTGAAGCCCGCGGGCGGCATCCGTACCTCCAAGGACGCCATCAAGTACCTGGTGCTGGTCAACGAGACGCTGGGCGCGGACTGGCTGACGGCCGACTGGTTCCGCTTCGGCGCCTCCAGCCTCCTCAACGATCTGCTGATGCAGCGCCAGAAGCTGAGCACCGGACGGTACTCCGGTCCCGACTATGTGACGGTGGACTGAGACTGCCATGACGAACCCAGCCATCACGAACCCCGCCATCACGAACGCGTTCGAGTACGCGCCCGCGCCCGAGTCCCGCTCCGTCGTCGAGATCGCCCCGTCGTACGGGCTCTTCATCGACGGCGAGTTCGCCGAGGCCGCCGACGGCAAGGTCTTCAAGACCGTCTCCCCCGCCTCCGAGGAGACGCTGTCCGAAGTCTCGCTCGCGGGCGCCGAGGACGTGGACCGGGCGGTCAAGGCGGCCCGTAAGGCCTTCGGGAAGTGGTCCGCGCTGCCCGGCGCCGAGCGCGCCAAGTACCTCTTCCGGATCGCCCGCATCATCCAGGAGCGCTCGCGCGAGCTGGCCGTCCTGGAGTCGCTGGACAACGGCAAGCCGATCCGCGAATCGCGCGATGTCGACCTCCCCCTGGTCGCCGCGCACTTCTTCTACTACGCGGGCTGGGCCGACAAGCTCAAGTACGCGGCCCGCGGGCGGAGCCCGCTAAACGGCACGAGCGGCGACAACCCCCGCCCGCTCGGCGTCGCGGGCCAGGTCATCCCCTGGAACTTCCCGCTCCTGATGCTCGCCTGGAAGATCGCCCCCGCCCTCGCCGCGGGCAACACGGTCGTCCTCAAGCCCGCCGAGACCACCCCCCTGTCCGCCCTCTTCTTCGCGGACATCTGCCGCCAGGCCGGGCTCCCCAAGGGCGTCGTCAACATCATCACCGGCGACGGCTCCACGGGCGCCGAACTGGTGGCCCACCCCGGGATCGACAAGGTCGCCTTCACCGGCTCCACCGAGGTCGGCAAGGCCATCGCCCGTACGGTCGCCGGTACGGAGAAGAAGGTCACCCTCGAACTGGGCGGCAAGGCGGCCAACATCGTCTTCGACGACGCGCCGATCGACCAGGCCGTCGAGGGCATCGTGGGCGGCATCTTCTTCAACCAGGGCCACGTCTGCTGCGCGGGCTCCCGCCTCTTGGTCCAGGAGTCGATCCAGGACGAGCTGCTGGACGCGCTCAAGCGCCGGATGCGCACGCTCCGGGTCGGCGATCCGCTGGACAAGAACACCGACATCGGCGCGATCAACTCGGCCGAGCAGCTGGCCCGGATCCGTACCCTCGCGGACGCGGGAGAGGCCGAGGGCGCCGAGCGCTGGGCCCCGGAGTGCGAGCTGCCCTCCTCCGGCTACTGGTTCGCGCCCACCCTGTTCACCGGCGTCACCCAGGCACACCGCATCGCGCGCGAGGAGATCTTCGGCCCGGTGCTCTCCGTCCTCACCTTCCGCACCCCCGAAGAGGCGGTCGCGAAGGCCAACAACACCCCGTACGGGCTGTCCGCCGGCATCTGGACCGAGAAGGGCTCGCGCATCCTGTGGATGGCGAACAAGCTCCGGGCGGGTGTGGTGTGGTCCAACACCTTCAACAAGTTCGACCCGGCCTCTCCGTTCGGCGGCTACAAGGAGTCCGGTTACGGTCGCGAGGGCGGCCGCCACGGCCTGGAGGCGTACCTCGCCGAAGCAACCGAGCCGACGAGCGAGCGCAGCGAGTGAGAAGGGGAGTGCGACCAATGAAGGTGTCTGATGACCGCACTGAGCGCCTGGGCGTGCTCAAGACCTACAAGCTGTTCGTCGGGGGCAAGTTCCCCCGGTCCGAGAGCGGGCGGGTGTACGAGGTGACCGACCCTAAGGACCGCTGGCTCGCCAACGCGCCGCTCTCCTCCCGCAAGGACGCCCGCGACGCGGTCGTCGCCGCCCGCAAGGCGTTCGGCGGCTGGTCGGGGGCCACGGCCTACAACCGCGGCCAGATCCTCTACCGCGTCGCGGAGATGCTGGAGGGCCGCCGCGAGCAGTTCGCGCGGGAGGTCGGCGACGCGGAGGGGCTCGGCAAGTCCAAGTCCGCCGCCGTCGTGGACGCCGCGATCGACCGCTGGGTCTGGTACGCGGGCTGGTCCGACAAGGTCGCCCAGATCGCCGGGGCCGCCAACCCGGTCGCGGGCCCGTACTTCAACCTCTCCACGCCGGAGCCGACCGGTGTGGTGGCCGTGCTGGCGCCGCAGGAGTCGTCGTTCCTCGGGCTGGTCTCCGTGATCGCCCCGGCGATCGTCACCGGCAACACGGCCGTGGTCGTGGCCAGCGAGCGCGCCCCGCTCCCGGCCCTCTCCCTCGGCGAGGTCCTGGCCACCTCCGACCTCCCGGGCGGCGTGGTCAACGTACTCTCCGGCCGCACCGCCGAGATCGCCACCCCGCTCGCCGCCCACCAGGACGTCAACGCGATCGACCTCGCGGGCGCGGACGCGGAGTTGGCCCGCTCGCTGGAGGAGGCCGCCGCGGACAACCTCAAGCGCGTTCTCCGTCCACAGCCTGTGGATTGGTCGGCCGACCCGGGCACGGCCCGGCTGCTGTCCTTCCTGGAGACGAAGACGGTGTGGCACCCGATGGGCGTCTAGCACACCGCACCGGGCGAACGCCGCGCGACCGCCGGGGGAACACCACACGACCTGAGGGGTCCCTCCGGCGGCGCCATGCCTCACACTGGTATCCCGTGACCAGTCCTCCCATAACCGCCCGCGTCGTCCTGCTGTCCGGCCCCTCCGGCTCCGGAAAGTCGTCCCTGGCGGCCCGCACCGGCCTGCCCGTGCTCAACCTGGACGACTTCTACAAGGAGGGCGACGACCCCTCGCTGCCGCAACTCCCGGGCGGGGCGGGCGCCGACTGGGACTCGCCGCTGTCATGGGACGCGGACGGCGCGGTCGCGGCGATCGAGGCGCTGGGCCGTACGTCGCGTACGACGGTGCCGGTGTACGACATCGCCACCAGCGCCCGCGTCGGCGCCGAGCCGCTGGGCATCGGCCGCTCGCCGCTGTTCATCGCCGAGGGGATCTTCGCCGCCGACATCATCGAGCGCTGCCGCGCGCTCGGCCTCCTCGCCGACGCCCTGTGTCTGCGCGGCCGGCCCTCCACCACCTTCCGCCGCCGGCTGCTGCGCGATCTGCGGGAGGGGCGCAAGTCCGCGCCCTATCTGCTGCGGCGGGGCTGGCGGCTGATGCGCGCGGAGCGCGGCATCGTGGCGCGGCATACGGCGCTGGGGGCGTATCCGTGCGGGAAGGACGTGGCGATGGGCCGGATCGCCGCCGCCGCGGCGTCCGGGCGGGCCTGCCCCAGCCCGAGAACCGCGGAGCCGGCGTCGCCGAGCAGGACCTCTTGAGGCGCGCGCACCTCTTGAGGCGCGCGCCTGGATGTGCCGCGGCGGTGGCGCGATGCCGCTTGACGTAATGGCGTAATGAAAAGGCGGGCCCGGACAGACCCCCCGGCCGTCCGGACCCGCTCGATTCCCCCGTGATCCCCCGTGTTTCCTCCGTACTACCGACGCTCCCCCGAACGCCGGCCCCCGTGGTCCCCCCGTTTTCCCCCGTATCCCCCGTTCATCCTCAGGCGACAAGCTCGCCGAAGGACTCCTCCTCGTCACGGCCGAAGCTGAGGGCTTCGTCCTCGCGCAGCCGGCGCAGCGAGCGCCAGATGCCGCTTTTGACCGTTCCGACACTGATGTTGAGAATGTCCGCGATTTCCGGGTCTGTCCGGCCCTCGTAGTAGCGCAGCACCAGCATCGTGCGCTGCAGCTCGGGCAGCCGGGCCAGGGCCTGCCACAGCACGGCGCGCAGCTCGGTGCCGCGCATCGCGTCGTGGTCGCCCGCCGTCTCCGGCAGCTCCTCCGTCGGGTACTCGTTGAGCTTGCGCCGACGCCAGGCGCTGATGTGCAGATTGGTCATGGTGCGGCGCAGATAGCCGCCGACCGCCGCCTTGTCACTGATCCGGTCCCAGGCCCGGTAGGTCGAGAACAGCGCGCTCTGCAGCAGGTCCTCGGCCTCGAACCGGTCACCAGTCAGGTGGTAGGCGGTGGCGTACAGGGAGGCGCGGCGCTCTTGGACGTAGGTGGTGAATTCCACCTCCGACGTCCCGCACCGCTCCCCCGATGCCTCCCTGTACGAGCTTCCCCCGCTTCCTCCGCGGCCCCCCTGGTCCGCGGAGCCCCCCTCTTCCTTGGAGCCGGCCGGCTCCACCGGTCCCCCCGGGCCCGTGTTCCCCCCAGGGGCCCCCGTGTACGCGTCAATGGCCACCACATAAGGAGGCCGCTGACGCCCGGCGCCGCGAGCGCACCCCCGCCCGCTCACGGCACCGGACTTCTCGTTGCTCCGGCCGGCGTCGTGGAGGCGCGTGCGAATGACTGCGCTGGCGTTGTTGAAGTGCAGTGTGTTCATGTCGCGCCCCCCGTCGGTAGAGCTTGCTCGGTTCCTTGTGCTTCCCGGGTCTTCGTTCCTCCCGGTGCCCAAAAGATTGCCGGGCCAGTTTCATGGCCCTGTCTGCCGACTGTCACAGGCTCGTCACAGGGGTAGGGAGTGAATGAACCTCCTGACTGCCTGACGGTCGAACTACAGGCCCCTTGTAGGCCAGAATGACCAACGTGCCTTTCCTTCTGCTGATCGAGGACGACGACGCCATCCGCACGGCCCTCGAACTCTCCCTGTCCCGCCAGGGCCACCGCGTGGCGACGGCGGCGACCGGCGAGGACGGCCTGAAACTGCTGCGCGAGCAGCGGCCGGATCTGATCGTGCTGGATGTGATGCTGCCCGGCATCGACGGCTTCGAGGTGTGCCGCCGCATCCGGCGCACCGACCAGCTGCCGATCATCTTGCTGACCGCGCGGAGCGATGACATCGACGTCGTGGTCGGTCTCGAGTCGGGCGCGGACGACTATGTGGTCAAGCCCGTACAGGGGCGGGTGCTCGACGCCCGGATCCGCGCGGTGCTGCGCCGCGGTGAGCGGGAGGCCAATGACTCGGCGTCGTTCGGCTCTCTGGTCATCGACCGCGCGGCCATGACCGTGACCAAGAACGGCCAGGACCTCCAGCTCACCCCCACCGAGCTGCGGCTGCTGCTGGAGCTGAGCCGCAGACCGGGGCAGGCGCTGTCGCGGCAGCAGCTGCTGCGGCTGGTGTGGGAGCACGACTATCTCGGTGACTCCCGGCTGGTGGACGCCTGCGTACAGCGACTGCGCGCGAAGGTCGAGGACGTACCGTCGTCCCCGACGCTGATCCGTACGGTGCGCGGGGTCGGATACCGGCTGGACGCGCCACAGTGAGCGGGGTAGCGAAGCTTTGAGCGCGGTGAGGGGGCACCACCCAGCGGCAGCTGGGGGAGGGAAGCCCAGCCGGGCGCGTGGCTGGGCCGCGGGGCTGTTGCGGTGGCTGAGCCTGCGGCTGCGGCTGATGCTCGTCTTCGGTCTGGTGGCGCTGGCGGCCGCCGTGTCCGCGTCGGCGATCGCGTACTGGCTGAATCGTGACGCGGTGCTCACACGCACGCAGGACGCCGCGCTGGACGACTTCAGCAAGTCACTGAAGGAGGCCACCGACCCGCTGCCCGCCGTGCCGACCTGTCCCGAATTGCAGGACGCCGCGGATCGGATGGCGGACAACACCCAGAAGTACGAGGTGCTGCTGATCGCCCGGACCGAGGGCGGCGGCCCGTGCACCGCCGCCTCAGCGGAGGATCTGCTGACACTCAAGACGGTGCCCGAAGCACTACGGAGCGCGGTCGACAAGAAACGCGCCGTCGCGGGCTCCAACACCTCCCCGTATCACCTCTACTGGCAGCGGATCACGCTGAAGGGCACCCCGTATCTGATCGGCGGAGCCCACGTGAACGGCGGCGGGTCGACCGGCTACATGCTCAAATCCCTGGAGACCGAGCGCCAGGACCTCAACTCCCTGGCCTGGTCCCTGGGCATCGCCACCGCCCTGGCGCTGATCGGCTCCGCGCTGCTCGCCCAGGCCGCCGCGGCCACCGTGCTGCGGCCGGTGCAGCGTCTTGGCGAGGCGGCGCACCGGCTGGGCGAGGGGCATCTCGACACCCGGCTCGAGGTCTCCGGCACCGATGAGCTCGCCAATCTCTCCCGTACCTTCAACCGGGCCGCGGAGCGGTTGGAGAAGCGGGTGGAGGAGCTGAGCGCGCGGGAGGCGTCCAGCCGACGCTTCGTCGCGGACATGTCGCATGAGCTGCGTACCCCGCTCACCGCGATCACGGCGGTGACGGAGGTGCTGGAGGAGGAGACCGACGCGCTCGACCCAATGATCGCCCCGGCGGTGCAGCTGGTGGTCAGCGAGACGCGGCGGCTGAACGACCTGGTGGAGAACCTGATGGAGGTGACCCGCTTCGACGCGGGCACGGCACGGCTGGTCCTGGACGACGTCGATGTCGCGGACCAGGTGACGGCCTGCATCGACGCCCGGGCCTGGCTGGACGCCGTCGAGCTCGACGCGGAGCGCGGCATCATGGCCCGGCTCGACCCCCGGCGGCTGGACGTCATCCTCGCCAATCTGATCGGGAACGCCCTCAAGCACGGCGGCTCGCCGGTGCGGGTCTCGGTGCGGCCCGAGGACGACGATCTGCTGATCCGGGTCCGGGACCACGGCCCGGGCATCCCTGAGGATGTGCTTCCGCATGTCTTCGACCGCTTCTACAAGGCCAGCGCCTCCCGACCCCGGTCGGAGGGCAGCGGCCTCGGCCTGTCGATCGCACTGGAGAACGCGCATATCCACGGCGGCGAGATCACCGCGGACAACTCTCCCGACGGCGGAGCCGTCTTCACGCTGCGGCTGCCCATGGACGCCTCACGGCTGAGCGAACCGGACCAACCGGACCAGAGCGGTGGCGAGGGTGGCGACCGACAGGGCGGCCAGGACGGCCCGGACGAGGGGAGCGAGCGATGAGGCGGCGAGTGGCGGGCGCGCTGCTCGGGGCGGTGGCGCTGCTGGCCTCGGGATGCGGCATCCGCGGTACGTCGGTGCCGGTCGACGCGGGCCCCGCCCCCTCGCGCGCGTCGTGCCAGGCACCCGAGCCCGGCCGGTCGGCCGAGGGTGCGGGCCGGGTCACCGTACGGGTCTATCTGATCTGCACGTCGCGGATCCTCTCGGTGAGCCGGTCGGCACGGCTGACGGACGAGAAGACACCGCCCGAGCCGCTTCAGGTCGCCCGCGCGCTGCTTGAGCAGTTGCAGGACCCGCCGTCGAGGGCCGAGGAGGAGGCGGGGTTCTCCACCGCGGTGGAGGACTGGGTACGGGTCTCCGGACCGGCCAAGGGCGATCCGGACGGCGCGCTGCGGCTGAACCGGCTGCCGGAGGAGCTTCAGTCGTACGCGCTCGCGCAGATCGTCTGCACCTTCGCGGAGACCACCGTGGCGGACTCCAGGCACCGGGTGGTGCTCGGCGGCCCGGACGCGGACCGGGATCCGCTCAAGCGGTACGAGTGCACGGGGGAGATGCGCCGCCACCCCGAGATCGCGGTCACTTCGGGCGTACTCGTCTCCTGACGCTCTGCGCGCCCCAGCCTCCCCCGCGCCCCCGCCCTCCTTCCCGCTTCTGGCCGACTCACCGGTAACCCGTTTCTCACCAGCGCGACTCGGCCGGAACCGCGACCCCCGCAACAGGCGTCCTGAGAGTCGTGCAGGGTCATGGTTCCGGCCGCCGCAGGGCCGCCTTCCGCTTCCGCGCCGCGGGATTCGTCCTCCTCGCCGCACATCTCGCGTATGTGTGCTGGCTGACCCTGCGCCCCCTGTCCGCGCCCTGGGTGACCGCCGTGACCCTGGAGCCGCTGGCCACCATCCGCGCCGATCTGGCGCTCGGCCCCTGGGAGGCCACCCGCAGCATCGGCGGCGGGCTGCTGCTGCTCTCGCCGCTGGGTGTGCTGCTGCCGCTGGCGGGGGGCCGGGTGACCGTCTACCCGCTCGCCTCGTTCGTCCGTACGGTCTTCACCGGCGCGATGGTCTCCCTGACGATGGCGCTGGTGCACAGCGAGCTCACCGGCCAGATCATGAACGTCGACACGGTGCTGCTCAACACGGCGGGCGTGGCGCTGGCGCATCTCGCGGTGGTCCCCGCCGCACGGTCGTGGCTCCGCCGCCGGACGGACCGGCGGCAGGCCGCCACCCTCTCCCGGGACGGGGGCGACGAGGGCCGGGAAGAGGAACGGACCGGGGGCGGCGCCCAGGCCGTGGCCCGTTCCGTCCACAGCGTCGGGGTCGCGCGGTAGGGCAGCACAGCACGCGGCAGCACACAGTGGGGCCCGCACACCCGGATCGGATGTGCGGGCCCACTGCCCGACAGTACGCGGGTCAGCCCAGCAGACCGCCCGGCAGACCGCCGGCCTTCAGGGCGTTGGGGCTGATGGGGAGGTTGTCCAACAGGGTCTTGTTGGGGCCGGGCTGACCCGGCCGCGGGGCCTGAGCCTGGGGTCCGGGTGCGGGTGCGGGCCCCTGCCCGACGGCCGCCTTCGCCTGCCCGGCACCCATTCCGGGGCCCGCGGGCCCGACCGGAGCGTTGCCGGCCGCAGCCGCGGCGCCGCCTCCGGCAATGACGGCGACCGCACCGAGGGCAATGGCACCGAGGGTCTTGATGGTTCCCTGCTTCATCAGAAATCTGTCCTTGAGACGGGGGCTTGACCGGTACGGCAACGTAGCCATGGATTTCGGCCTTCCGCAAACCCGGAAAAGCGCCCTCCACTTGCCTTCCGGTCGTTTATCCCCGTCCGCTTCCCGCTCCGCGAGATCAGCCGCCATCAGCCGCCCTCGACGTGAGACCACCTGGTCAGGGGTGATGCGGAGGCCATCTGACGGAACAGCCATTCGGACTTCAATTCGGCATACCCGGGCTTGATCACGTCATTGATCATCGCCAGACGTTCATCAAAAGGAATGAACGCCGATTTCATTGCATTGACCGTAAACCATTGCATGTCGTCGAGCGTGTAGTGGAACGTCGAAACGAGGTGCTCGAATTCATCACTCATGCTTGTGCCGCTCATCAGACGATTATCCGTATTCACGGTCGCCCGGAATTGCAGTCGGCGCAGCAGCCCGATGGGGTGCTCGGCGTACGAACGGGCCGCGCCGGTCTGGAGGTTCGAGGTCGGGCACAGCTCCAGCGGGATGCGCTTGTCCCGGACGTACGAGGCGAGCCGGCCGAGGGTCACGCTCCCGTCGTCCGCCACCTCGATGTCGTCGATGATGCGGACGCCGTGGCCGAGCCGGTCGGCGCCGCACCACTGGAGCGCCTGCCAGATCGAGGGCAGTCCGAAGGCTTCGCCCGCGTGGATCGTGAAGTGGTTGTTCTCCCGCTTGAGATATTCGAAGGCGTCGAGGTGGCGGGTGGGCGGGTAGCCCGCCTCGGCGCCCGCGATGTCGAAGCCGACGACGCCGTGGTCGCGGTAGCCGTTGGCGAGTTCGGCGATCTCCAGAGCGCGGGCGGCGTGGCGCATCGCGGTGAGCAGGGCGCCGACGCGGATACGCAGACCCTTCTCCCGGGCCCGCCGCTCCCCCTCCCGGAAGCCCTCGTTGACCGCCTCGACGACCTGTTCCAGGGTCAGCCCCCGGGTCAGATGCTGCTCGGGGGCGTAGCGCACCTCCGCGTAGACGACCCCGTCCTCGGCCAGGTCCTCGGCGCATTCGGCGGCGACCCGGAACAGCGCGTCGCGGGTCTGCATGACGGCGCAGGTGTGTGCGAAGGTCTCGAGGTAGAGCTCGAGCGAACCGGAGTCGGCGGCCTCCCGGAACCAGCGGCCGAGCTCCGCCGGATCACTCTTCGGCAGCCCGTCATAGCCCGTCTCACGGGCGAGGTCGACGACGGTGGCGGGGCGCAGCCCGCCGTCGAGATGGTCGTGCAGCAGCACCTTCGGGGCGCGGCGGATCTGCTCGGGGGTGGGGCGGTCCTGGTGCTCGCTCGTCATCTGCGCACCATACCCCTACGCGCGTAGATCGTGTCATGTGCGGCTCCGCCGCGTGGCCCCGATAGATATGCAACAGTGACCCGCACGAGTGGTGGAGTACACCGCTCCTTCTGCGATCGTGTCGCCATGGTTCAGCAAGCGTTGCCCGAGCGGGGCGCCAGGCTGGGGCGGCCGAAAGGCGCGGCCGCCGCACAGGAGACCGTGCACGGTGTGGTGTTACTGCTCCCCGGGGGTCCGGAGACCGGCACCGGACGGCCCTCGCGGCTGTCGGTTGCCGCGGTGCTGCCCCTGGCCCGGCGGCTGGTCCGGGCGGGCCGCGCCGAAGGGCTGACCGCCCATGTCGTCCACTACCGCCACCGCGGCTGGAACGACACCGCGGCCGACCCCGCCGTGGACGCCGAGTGGGCGGTGGACGAGGCGATACGGCGCTACGGCGATGTGCCGGTGTGCCTCGTCGGCCACGGCATGGGCGCCCGCGCCGCCCTGCGCGCCGCCGGACACGACGCCGTCGTCTCGGTGGTCGCGCTGGCCCCGTGGCTGCCGCCGGCCGAGTCCGCGCTGGAACCCGAGCCGGTCAAGCAGCTCGTCGGGCGGCAGGTGCTGATCGCCCACGGGACGAACGACCAGCGGGCCGACCCCGAGTTGTCGTACCGGCTCGCGGAGCGGGCCAAGAAGGCCAACCGGGACGTGTGCCGCTTCGAGGTCCACGCGGACGGCCACGGCATGCACCACCACCGCTCCGAAGTACAGGCGCTGGCCGCCGACTTCCTGCTCGGCTCGCTCTTCGACCACGGCTTCTCCCGTCCGGTCGAGGACGCCCTCGCGGCCCCGCCACCGCTGGGGCTGCGCATGCCGCTGGCGGCGGGGTTCGGCTCGACACTGCCGGGCTGAGCCCCGGCCTGACGGGGTTCAGCCCGGCAGGAGTTGTCCGCGGCGGCTGAGCAGGAAGCGTTTGAAGGCCGCGACCGGTGCGGTGTCCGGATGGCCGTCGAGCCAGGCGACGCCGATCTCACGGACCGCCCGCGGGGCCGTCACCGTCAGCTCGGCCACCCCGGGGCGCGGCACCGCCGGGGGCGGCAGCAGCGCCACTCCGAACCCCGCGGCCACCAGGCCGCGCAGGGTCTCGGCCTCCTCCCCCTCGAAGGCGATCTTCGGTTTGAAGCCCGCCTCGGCGCACAGCGCGTCGGTGATGCGCCGCAGCCCGTAGCCCGGTTCGAGGGTGACGAAGAGCTCCGTGGCGGCCTCGGCCAGCCGGATCCGCTTACGGTCGGCGAGCCGGTGGTCGTCGGGCACCACCAGGCGCAGCCGCTGCTCGTCGAGGCGGCGGGCGACCAGGTCCGGGGCGTCGGGGACGGGTGAGGTGAGGCAGAGGTCGAGGTCGCCGGTGCGCATCCGCTCGATCATCGCCTCGCCGTAGCCCTGGACGAGTTGGAAGCGCGCCCGCGGGTGGTCGACCCGGAAGGCGCGGATCAGACCCGGTACCGTCTCCGGGCCGAGGGTGTGCAGAAAGCCGAAGGCGATCTTGCCCGCGGCGGGGTCGGCGTCGGCCCGTACGGTCTCGGCGGCGCGCTCGACCTCGGTCAGCGCCCGTTCCACCGCGCGCAGGAACGTACGCCCGGCGGGGGTGAGCGCGACGGTGCGGCCGCGGCGGGCGAACAGGGCTACGCCCAGGTCCGCTTCGAGGCGTACCATCGCCCGGCTGAGCGTCGACTGGGGTACGCCGAGCCACTGCGCGGCCCGGGTGACGTGCTCGTGCCGGGCCACCGCCGCGAACTGCACCAGGCGGGGCGTCAGGGACGCGGCCCAGGAGTCGGCCTCGAACTCGGCCATGATGCGATCGACGGCCTGGGACCCGGCTGTGGACCCGACTGTCACGGGAATGTCTTTTTCATTGCGGGGGCGTGACAATGACCTCGCTGGCCTCGGCTGATGCTGCACAGCATCGATTATGGCAATTCCGTGCATTGGACGCATCAAAAGGCGCCACATACGGTCGAGACATGCCTCCTGCTGATACCGAGGCGTCCACCGGAACCCCTGTGGACGCCTGCGTCACCACGTCGTCGACCCCCGACCGAATGAGCCCCGGAGACCCCGGCTTCGGCCGGATGCGGCTCGCGCTCTTCGCCGCCGGTCTTGCGACGTTCGCCCTTCTCTTCTCCACCCAGGCGCTGCTGCCCGCGATCTCCGCCGACCTCGACGTCCAGCCCGACCAGGCGAGCTGGACGGTCTCCGCGGCCACCCTCGCGCTGGCCCTCGCGGTGCTTCCGCTCAGCGCCCTGTCCGAGCGCTTCGGCCGCCGCGCCATGATGACCGGCTCACTCGCCGTCGCCGTCGCCGTCGGCCTCGTGGTGCCCTTCGCCCCGGACCTGGGCTGGCTGATCGCCCTGCGCGCCGTCCAGGGTGCCGCAATCGCCGGCATCCCCGCCTCCGCGATGGCCTACCTCTCGGAGGAAGTACGCCCCTCCTCCCTCATCAGCGCCATCGGCCTGTTCGTGGCCGGCAACAGCTTCGGCGGTATGACCGGCCGACTGCTCACCGGCTGGGTCGCCGACGGCTGGGGCTGGCGCGTATCGCTGGCCACGGTCGGCGTCCTGTCGCTGGTCTGCGCGATCGCCTTCCGGCTGCTGCTGCCCAAGGCGCGCCACTTCACCCCGTCCGCGGTCAGCCCGCGCGCCTTGGCCCGTACGGTCGGCGGGCATCTGTCCGATCCGCTGCTGCGCAGGCTGTACGCGATCGGCGCGCTGTTCATGACCGTCTTCGGCGGCGTCTACACGGTCATCGGCTACCGCCTGGTCGCCGAGCCCTTCAACCTCTCGCAGTCCCTGGTCGGCTCGATCTTCCTGATCTACCTGGTCGGTACGGCGTCCTCCGCGGCGGCCGGAAAGCTGGTCGGCCGACTGGGCCGGCGCGGCGCGCTGTACGTGGGGGTCACCACCACGACGGCCGGGCTGCTGCTGAGCCTCGGTGACTCGCTGGCGGCGGTGCTGCTGGGCCTGGTGCTGATCACCGCGGGCTTCTTCGCGGGCCACGCCGTGGCCTCCTCCTCGGTCAGCCGGGCCGCCAAGACCGGGCGCGCCCAGGCATCGGCGCTCTACCAGACCGCGTACTACATCGGCAGCAGCGTGGGCGGCACCCTCGGCGCGCTGGCCTTCCACGCGGCCGGCTGGAGCGGCACGGTCGTGCTCGGTCTGGTGGCCGTGGCCGGCGCGGCGGCGATCACGCTGTACGCGACGCGGAAGGCACTGGCGGAGCGGCGCGCGGAGATCGTGGCCCGGTCGGCGCAGCAGTCCGAGCGCGCGTCCTCCAACGAGACCACGCAGGGCCTGCGTCGGCTGGCCGCACAGGCGTAACCGCCTGACACCCGCCGATCGGATAAGAACCACAGAGCCCGAAGGGGCCGCACCGCCACTGTCCCGGCGGAGCGGCCCCTTCGCCCATCCGTCTCTTCTACCGCGCGATGCGGTCCAGAACGATCGGCTCGGGTGTGAACTCCGTCCCCGGCGGGGCGTAGCTCACCGCCCCCGCCAGCGCCTCGAGCGCGTAGTCGAACTTCTCCGGCGTGTCCGTGTGCAGCGTCAGCAGCGGATCGCCCGCCCGTACCGCGTCCCCCGGCTTGGCGTGGATCTCCACGCCCGCCCCCGCCTGCACCGGGTCCTCCTTACGGGCCCGGCCCGCGCCGAGCCGCCAGGCGACGACGCCGACCGCGTACGCGTCCAGGCCGGTCAGCACCCCGGTCGACTCGGCCGTCACCACGTGCTGTTCGCGGGCGACGGGCAGCGGCGCGTCCGGGTCGCCGCCCTGGGCGGCGATCATGCGGCGCCAGTGGTCCATCGCGGAGCCGTCCGCGAGGGCCTTGGCCGGGTCGGCGTCCGGCAGACCCGCCGCGTCCAGCATCTCCCGGGCGAGGGCGAGGGTGAGCTCGACGACATCGGCCGGGCCGCCGCCCGCCAGGACCTCCACGGACTCGCGGACCTCGAGGGCGTTGCCCGCGGTGCGGCCGAGCGGGGTGGCCATGCCGGTGAGCAGGGCGACCGTACGGACCCCGTGGTCGGTGCCCAGACCCACCATCGTGGCGGCCAGCTCCCGCGCCGAAGCCAGGTCCTTCATAAAGGCGCCGGAGCCGACCTTCACGTCCAGCACCAGCGAGCCGGTGCCCTCGGCGATCTTCTTCGACATGATGCTGCTCGCGATCAGCGGGATCGACTCCACGGTCCCGGTCACATCGCGCAGCGCGTACAGCTTGCGGTCCGCGGGCGCCAGCCCCTCGCCCGCCGCGCAGATGACGGAGCCGACGTCTTCGAGCACCCGCAGCATCTCCTCGCCGGAGAGCCGCGCCCGCCAGCCGGGGATGGACTCCAGCTTGTCGAGCGTGCCGCCGGTGTGGCCGAGGCCGCGCCCGGACAGCTGCGGTACGGCCGCGCCGCAGGCGGCCACCAGCGGGGCCAGCGGGAGGGTGATCTTGTCGCCCACGCCACCGGTCGAGTGCTTGTCGGCGGTCGGGCGCGCAAGGGACGAGAAGTCCATACGCTCGCCGGACGCGATCATCGCGGCGGTCCAGCGGGCGATCTCCGCGCGGTCCATGCCGTTGAGGTAGATCGCCATCGCGAGCGCGGACATCTGCTCGTGGGCGACCTCACCGCGCGTATAGGCGTCGATGATCCAGTCGATCTGGGCGTCGGTGAGACGGCCGCCGTCGCGTTTGGCGCGGATGACGGTGATGGCGTCCATGGTGAGGTGCGGGCCTTTCATCGGGGAGAGCACACGAAGGGCGCTCGAAGGGCGCTCGAAGACGCTCAGCGTTCCAGGTCGTTGCGACCGAACGCGTCCGGGAGGAGTTCGGCGAGCGGGCGGATGCCGGAGGCGGTGTCCACCTGGAGCTCCGGGCCGCCGTGTTCCCACAGCAGCTGGCGGCAGCGGCCACAGGGCATCAGCACCGCGCCGTGGCCGTCGCAGCAGGTGAACGCGGTCAGCCGGCCGCCGCCCGAGGCGAACAGGGCGGAAACCAGGCCGCATTCGGCGCACAGCGCGACACCGTACGCCGCGTTCTCCACATTGCAGCCGGTCACCGTGCGGCCGTCGTCGACCAGCGCCGCGGCGCCCACGGGGTAGCGGGAGTACGGGGCGTAGGCCCGGGACATCACGCCCCGGGCCTGTGCGCGCAGCGCTTCCCAGTCGACCGGCGCGCTCGCGGTCGGGGTCGCGCCCGTGGTCATCATCCGCCTCCCTTGTGGTAGGGCAGCCCCACCGCCTTGGGCGCGCGCAGCCGCTGTGCGGACAGCGCCAGCACCAGCAGCGTGGCGATGTACGGTGCCGCGGTCACGAACTGGCTCGGCACCTCCTCGGTCAGCGAATACCAGACCAGCAGCAGCGCTGAGAACGCCGCGCCGATGGCCGCGGCCAGGTACTTCTTCCGGTACAACTGCCACAGCGCGACCAGCGCGAGCACGGCCACCAGGAACAGCAGCAGCGCGTGCACGTTCGTACCGCCGGAGCGCAGGTTGAGGCTGTCGGTGTAGCCGAACAGGCCCGCGCCCATGGCAAGACCGCCGGGCATCCAGTTGCCGAAGATCATGGCGGCGAGGCCGATGTAGCCGCGGTTTCCGGTCTGGCCCTCCTGATAGAGGTTGGAAGCCACCTCGGCCAGGAAGACACCGCCGAGCCCGGCGAACCCGCCGGAGATGATCACGGCCAGGTACTTGTACCGGTAGACGTTGACGCCCAGCGACTCCGCGGCCACCGGGTTCTCGCCACAGGACCGCAGCCGCAGGCCGAACGCGGTGCGCCACAGCACCCACCAGGTGGCCGGGATCAGCAGCAGCGCCACGACGGTGAGCAGCGACAGCTCCGTCACCACGCCGCCGAGGAGCCCCGCCAGGTCGGAGACGAGGAACCAGTGTTTGCCGTTGAGGTTCTTCATCGCGTCGGACAGCCCGGGCACGGTGATCTGGGTGATCGGGTCGATGGACGGCGACTTCCGGGCGGACCCCGACGACTCGAGGAAGGTGAAGTTGGACAGATAGCGGGTGGCACCGACGGCGAGGATGTTGATCGCCACACCGGAGACGATGTGGTTGACGCCGAACGTCACGGTGATGACGGCGTGCAGCAGCCCGCCGATCGCGCCGCCGAGGATGCCGAACACCACGCCGACCCACGGCCCCCACTGGTAGCCCGCCCAGGCGCCGAGCCAGGTGCCGAGGATCATCATGCCCTCAAGGCCGATGTTGACCACGCCGGCCCGTTCCGCCCACAGACCGCCGAGCCCGGCCAGCCCGATGGGGATGGCGAGCTCCAGCGCGCCCGACACCTGGCCCACCGAGGTGATGTCGTCGGCCCCGGTGATCAGCCGGACCACCGAGACGAGGACCAGGGCGCCCGCGACGATCAGCAGAACGACGGGCAGGGTCAGTTTCTGGCGCACGGGCTTTTGCGGCTGCGGCTTGTCTGTCACAGAGGTGGTCATGGTGCTCACGCGCCCTCCTCCCGCTCAGTCTTGGCGCGCTTCCACGCGCGGGCTTCCCTCGTCACTGCTCGCTCCTTCGTCGCTGCGCGGCTCCTCAGTCCAGCCCGCGCAGCGCGCCAAGACACGCTCACGCTGCCACCCCCTCACGGGTCGTCGTACGGGCCGCGGCGGCGAGCTCTTCGCCGACCTTCCGCTGCTGGCGGCGCAGGGCGTACCGGCGCACGGTTTCGTAGGAGACGACCACGGAGATCACGATCAGGCCCTGCATGATCGTGGCGATCTCCTTCTCGTAGCCGTTGTAGTCCAGCGTCTGGGACGCCTTGTCGAGGAACGCGATCAGCAGCGCGCCGAAGGCGATGCCGACCGCGTTGTTGCGGCCGAGGAGGGCGATGGTGATGCCCGTGAAGCCGATGCCGGTCTGGAAGTTCAGGCTGTACGTATGCGAGTCGCCGAGCAGCACCGGCATGCCCGCCAGGCCCGCCACGGCGCCGGAGATCAGCATGCTGGTGAGCACCATGCGCTTGGCGTCGACGCCGCTGGCGGCCGCCGCGCTCTCGCTGGCGCCGGTGGCGCGCAGGTCGAAGCCGAACCGGGTGCGGCCCAGCACCAGCGAGTACGCCACGCCGCAGCCGATCGCCACGAACACGAAGCCGTAGATGTCACCGGCCACATCGCTGACGTGGAGGCCCGGGAACCAGGAGGACTCGGGCAGGTCGCCGGTGGTGAGGTTGTTGCTGCCCTTGGGCTGCACACCGAACTGCTCGGGCAGGATCAGATACGCGATCAGGCTGGTGGCGATCGCGTTGAGCATGATCGTGGAGACGACCTCGCTCACGCCGCGGGTGGTCTTCAGGATGCCCGCGATGCCCGCCCAGAAGGCGCCCACCAGCATGGCGACGATCACGATCAGCGCGATGCTCAGCGGGCCGGGAAGATTGACATTGGCGCCGACCAGGGCCGCGGCCATCGCCGCGACCCGGTACTGGCCGTCCACGCCGATGTTGAACAGATTCATCCGGAAGCCGATCGCCACCGCGAGGGCCGCCAGGTAGTAGGAGCTCGCCTGGTTGACGATGAGCACCTGGATATCGGCGTTGCCCGCGTAATCGAGCATCAGCTGGTACGGCTCGAACGGGCTCTTGCCCGAGGCGAGCAGCACTCCGGAGGTCAGCAGCACCGCCACGACCAGGGCCAGCACCGGGCCGGCCACCGCCAGCAGCAGCCGGTCTCGGCTGAACCTCTTGCCCACGGAGCCACCGGACTTGGCGGCGCCGCCCGCGGGAGTGCCCTCGGGGCTGCCGGACTTGGCGGGCGTACGCCCGGATTCGTTCAGGCCGTCGCCGGACTTCTCCGGGCCGTCGCCGCTCGTGCCCGCGCCGCCGCCGTTCTTCGCGTCGCCGTTCATCGGCTTCGCCTCGTCGGTCTTCTTCATCGCGCCGCCCCCTCCTCGGCGGAGTGCTCCAGATGACCTGTGGCCGCGCCGGTCATGGCCGAGCCCAACTCCTCGGGGGTGATGGTCGCCGGGTCCGCGTCCGCGACCAGCCGGCCGCGGTAGATGACCCGCAGGGTGTCGGACAGCCCGATCAGCTCGTCCAGGTCCGCGGAGATCAGCAGCACGGCCAGGCCCTCCCGGCGCGCCTCGCGGATCTGGTCCCAGATCTGCGCCTGCGCCCCGACGTCCACGCCGCGGGTGGGGTGCGCGGCGATGAGCAGCCGCGGACGGTGGCTCATCTCCCGCCCCACGATGAGCTTCTGCTGGTTGCCGCCGGACAGCGAGGCCGCGGTGACCTCGATGCCGGGGGTGCGTACGTCGTACTCGGCGACGATCCGCTCGGTGTCCGCCCGCGCGCCCTGGAGGTCGAGCCAGAAGCCCTTGCCCTTGCTGTTGGGCCGCTCGGTGACATGGCCGAGGATGCGGTTCTCCCACAGCGGCGCCTCCAGCAGCAGGCCGTGGCGGTGCCGGTCCTCGGGGATATAGCCGATCCCGCCCTCGCGGCGCCGCCGGGTGGGCCAGCCGGTGACGTCCTCCTCGCCGAGGAGGATGGTGCCGCTGTCGGACTTGCGGGTGCCGATCAGGGCGTCGATCAGCTCGGTCTGGCCGTTGCCCTCGACCCCGGCCAGACCCAGCACCTCGCCCTTGCGGATGGTGAAGGTGATGTCGTCCAGCACGGTGCGGGCGCCGTGCTCGGCGTCCTGCGTGGTCAGCGTCACCCCTTCGACCTGGAGCATCGGCACATCGGTGACGGTGGACTCGCGCGTCTCGGGCGAGGGCAGTTCGCTGCCGACCATCATCTCGGCCAGCTGCCGCGCGGTGACCTCGGAGGGGACGACGGAGCCGACCGTGGTGCCGCGCCGGATGACGGTGATGTCGTCCGCGACGGACAGCACCTCGCCGAGCTTGTGCGAGATGAAGATGACGGTCAGCCCCTCCGCCTTGAGCTCGCGGAGGTTGTCGAAGAGCGCGTCGACCTCCTGCGGGACCAGCACGGCGGTCGGCTCGTCCAGGATCAGCGTCCGGGCGCCCCGGTAGAGCACCTTCAGGATCTCCACGCGCTGCCGGTCGGCCACGCCGAGGTCCTCGACGAGGACGTCGGGGCGCACCCCGAGGGTGTACGCGTCCGAGATCTCCTTGATCTTCGCACGGGCCTTGGCGCCGATGCCGTACAGCTTCTCGGCGCCGAGCACGACGTTCTCGAGGACGGTGAGGTTGTCGGCGAGCATGAAGTGCTGGTGCACCATGCCCAGGCCGCGGGCGATGGCGTCGGCGGGGCTGTGGAAGGAGACCTCTTCGCCATCGACCGCGATGGTCCCCTCGTCCGGCTTGTGCATGCCGTAGAGGGTCTTCATCAGGGTGGACTTGCCCGCGCCGTTCTCACCGACGATCGCGTGCACGGTGCCCTTGCGGACGGCGATGTGGATGTCGTGGTTGGCGACGACGCCGGGGAAACGTTTGGTGATCCCGCTGAGTTCTACTGCGGGCGGACTGCTGGACGCGTTGATGGCGCACTCTCCTCAAAGAAGGAGTCTCGGCGGTGGTGGGGGCACCTCCCAGCTGCCGCTGGGGGATTATGCGGGGCGGCGATGGGCCGCACAGCGAGCGGGACCTGAGGTGGTGTGCCCAAAGCTCCCTCCCCAGGCCCCGCTTATCTACTCAGCAGATGCTCAGCACGTACTCAGCAGATGTTCAAGAGATCGCACGCCGCTTACGGCGTCGTCTTGACCTTGATCTCACCGCTGATGATCTTCTTCTTCGCGGTCTCGACCGCCTCGACGACCTTGGTCATCTTCTTGTACTCGGGGTTGGAGTCGGCCAGGCCGACGCCGCCCGTCTTGAGGCCGTAGCGCACCGTACCGGACTGCGGCTTGCCGTCCTTGACGGACTTGACCAGGTTGAAGACGGCTTCGTCGACGGCCTTGGTCGCCGAGGCCAGGATCTTGGTCTTGAACTTGGCCAGGCCCTTCTGCGTGTACTGGTCGCTGTCGACGCCGATGGCCCACTTGCCGCGCGTGGCGGCGGCCTCGATGACGCCGCTGCCGGAGTCGCCCGCGGCCTGGTAGATGACGTCCGCGCCGCCGTCCAGCTGGCCGTTGGCGGTGTCCTTGCCGGCGTCGGGCTTCTTGAAGCCGCTGTAGTCCGGCGGCTGGGTCAGGTACTGGACCTTCACCTTGACCGACTTGTCGGTGTCGTGCACACCCTGGACGTAGCCCGCCTCGAACTTCTTGATCAGCGGGTTCTCCACACCGCCGACGAAGCCCACCGTCTTGGACTTGGTGGTCAGGGCGGCCGCCACACCCGCCAGGTAGGAGCCCTGCTCCTCGTTGAACACCATGTTCACGACGTTCTTCATGTGGACGGTGTCATCGTCGACGAGGCCGAAGGTGATCTTCGGGTACTTCTTGGCGACCTCCTTCACCGCCGGGGCGTAGACGAACCCGACGGCGATGACCGGGTTGTGTCCCTCGCGGGCCAGCTCGGTCAGGCGCTGCACCTTGTCGGCGTCGGACTCGCCCTCGGACGGCTCGATGTCGTCGCCCTTGACGCCCAGTTCCTTCTTGGCCTTGACGAAGCCCGCGTACGCGGCGTCGTTGAAGGACTGGTCGCCGCGGCCGCCGACGTCATAGGCGATGGCGACGCCCTTATCCTTCTTGGAGTCGGACGAGCTGCTGCCACCACAGGCCGTGGTGGTGAAAGCGAGAGCCGCGATGCCTATGCCCGCGACGGCGATGCTGGATACCCGGCGCACGAGGGTTCCCCTTCGGCTTGAGCGCGCCTCCTTCGGCGCTGGTTTCGCCGCATCGTAACGCGCGTAGATGCCAGATTAAGGGGCGTCCGGAAGCCGTTATCGGATCGTCGCGAATCTGACTTGTCCCGGGGGTCTCCGGGACATGTCATTCAGGCAAAGTCGCGGCTCAGTCGAGCAGAGCAGCGGCGGTGAACAGCTCCACGCCAACCTCGATGGCCCCCTCGTCCACGTCGAAATCGCCACAATGCAGATCACGCCGGGCCGTGTCACCGACCCTGCGGACGCCCAGCCGCGCCATCGCGCCGGGCACATGCTCCAGGTACCAGGAGAAGTCCTCGCCGCCGAGGCTCTGCTCCGTGCCCTCCACCGCATACGATCCGCGGCGGGTCTCCATCGCACGGCGCAGTAGCTCGACCGAGCTCTCCTCGTTCACCACGGGCGGCACCCCGCGGACGTAGTTGATCTCCGACTTGGCGCCGTGCAGGGTCGCGATCTCATCGACCGCGGCGTGCACCAGATCGGGCGCCTCGCGCCAGGCGGGCAGGTCCAGGCAGCGGACCGTGCCGGACAGCTCGGCGTGCTGCGGGATGACGTTGCAGGCGTGGCCCGACTCCACCCGGCCCCAGGTGACGGCCAGGCCGGAGCGGGTGTCGACGCGGCGGGACAGCACCGCGGGCACCTCCGTGATCACCTTCGCGGCGGCCGTCACCAGATCGGTGGTGAGGTGGGGGCGCGCGGTGTGGCCGCCCGCGCCGTCGAGGGAGACCTCCAGGCGGTCGCAGGCGGAGGTGATCGCGCCGATACGCAGCCCGATGCGGCCCACGTCGACCTTGGGGTCGCAGTGCAGCGCCAGGATCCGGCCGACGCCGTCCAGCACACCCGCCTCCACCGCATCGGACGCACCGCCCGGCAGCACCTCCTCCGCGGGCTGGAACAGCAGCCGTACGGGGCGCGGCAGCCGGCCCTCGCGGGCCAGCTCCGCCAGCACCAGACCGGCGCCGAGGACGACGGTGGTGTGGACGTCATGGCCGCAGGCGTGGGCGCGGTCGGGCACGGTCGAGCGGTAGGCCACGGACTTGGTGTCCGGGATGGGCAGCGCGTCGATATCGGCACGCAGCGCCAGCATGGGCAGGGCGCCAGCACCGGCCGCTGTGCCGATGTCGCAGATCAGGCCGGTGCCGCCGGGCAGTACGCGGGGCTCCAGACCGGCCTGCTCCAGCCGCGCCTTGATGGCGGCGGTGGTGCGGAACTCGCGGTTGCCGAGCTCCGGGTGCATGTGGATGTCCCGCCGGAAGGCGATCAGTTCCGTCCGCAGCTCATCGGGGAGCTTGCCGGGCAGCGCGAGGACCTCGGCCTCAGCGGCGGCGATGACGGAATCGGTCTCGGGGGACATCAGTTGCTTCACCCGATCAAGCGTAGAACGGCTGGTGGGGCGACCGGATGTCGATCAACAAAACTTCAACCCGTTCGGGGACAGGAAACTGCCACCCCTTGCGCATGATCTCCCTAGTCAGGGGGTATAACAGGCCGCTTCATGGCCTCGGTGTAGTGACGAGCGCCACATGGCGTACTGGTGAACCCCTGACAGGAAGTTGCCGCCACCGTCTCAGGATGTGGGCGTGACCGCGGGCATCGACTGCAGCCGGTGTGCGTCCCGGGCCGTGCCCGTGACCCCCGACAGGAACCCCTGGGCGCGCGGCGAAGCGTCGCTCCGCAGCCAGGCGGGGTCCACATCGCAGACCGCGACCTTGACCCCGGTGCCCGCGAGCGCCAGCGGAAGCGTATGCACGACGGTCGACGGGAAGCTGACGATCGTATGGCCGATGGGGCCGCGGCGGGCTATCAGCTCCAGCGGCAGGTCCGGCCGTACGATCTCAAGGCCGATCTCGCCCGCGACCCGGTGAAGCTTCTCCGCGCTCTCGCGGCGGTGCGCGAAGTAGCGGGTCGCCCCGTGCGTACGGGCCAGGGAGGTCACCGCCTCCAGATAGCGCTCCAGATCGACCACCCCGGTCTCCACCAGGGACGTGCCCACCAGGTCGGTGCCGCGGGTGAGCGTGGGCGGGCCGAAGCGGTCCCGGGTCCAGGCGAAGGAGTTGGCCGTGACGGTCACCCCGGCGGGCGGCTCGACGGGCATCGAGCTGAACACCTCGACCCGCCGGTTTCCGCCCGGGGTGAGCCGGCGGCGCGCGGTCGCCGACACCGGCGCGAACACCATCTCGCGCGCGCCCCGGCCGGTGCCCCGCCGGTGCCAGCGCACCAGGGGCTCACCGCTGGCCAGTTGGGAGACGAACTCCATGGTGGCCGTGCCGTCGTCGACGACGACCAGGTCCTGGGCGCGGGTGAGCATCAGCAGCAGCTGCACATAGCGCGAGAACGGATCGCCGATGACGATCCGGTCGGCGCGGCGCAGCGGCCCGCGCAGCCCCCCGATGGTCTTGAGCGGCGCGCCCGCCCCGCCGCGCGCCTCCTCCCACCGCACCGTGATGCCCTCGTCCCGCGCCAGCTCCGCCATCCGGCGCAGCTGGCCGCGCGTCATCGGGTCGTGCGGCGACAGCACCACGACCGTCAGCGCCTCCGGGTCGCCCCCGTCGGCATACGCCCACTCCAGGACGTTCAGCAGCTGAACCGGGCTCTCGACGAAGGCCAGGGTGCCCCCGGGCCCGGTGGGACCGGGGCGCTCGGCGCGCTTGGCGCCGTCCCGGGACGAGGCCCGGAAGCGGCGGGCAGCCCCCGCGGAGTCACGGGGACCCGCCGCTTCCGGGCGTGGGCCGGGCTGACCGGCCGGTGAGTTCACGGCTGACGGCTCCTTGGCCTTCTCAGACTCCGGCGGGCTCGCGCTCGGCGGCGGCCTCGCCCTCGGCGACGACACCCGCGACCCGGCGCAGCTTCTTCATCGGCCCGAGCTCGCTCTCGTAGACCTTCTTGACGCCGTCGCCCAGCGACTCCTCGATGGTGCGGATGTCGCGGACCAGGCGCTGCAGGCCCTGCGGCTCGACCGAGGCGGCCTGGTCGGAGCCCCACATCGCGCGGTCCAGGGTGATGTGACGCTCGATGAAGGTCGCGCCGAGCGCGACGGCGGCGAGGGTGGTCTGCAGACCGGTCTCGTGGCCGGAGTAGCCGATCGGCACGTTCGGGTACTCGGCCTGCAGCGTGTTGATCACGCGCAGGTTGAGCTCCTCGGCCTTGGCCGGGTACGTCGAGGTGGCGTGGCAGAGCAGGATGTTGTCGCTGCCCAGCACCTCCACCGCGTGGCGGATCTGCTTCGGGGTGGACATGCCCGTCGACAGGATGATCGTGCGGCCGGTCGCGCGCAGCGCGCGCAGCAGCTCATCGTCGGTCAGCGAGGCGGACGCCACCTTGTGGGCGGGGACGTCGAACTTCTCCAGGAAGGCGACGGCCTCGGTGTCCCACGGGGAGGCGAACCAGGCGAGCCCGCGCTTCTTGCAGTGCTCGTCGATGGCGCGGTACTCGTCCTCGCCGAACTCGACGCGGTGCCGGTAGTCGATGTAGGTCATCCGGCCCCAGGGGGTGTCCCGCTCGATGTCCCACTGGTCGCGCGGGGTGCAGATCTCCGGGGTGCGCTTCTGGAACTTGACCGCGTCACAGCCGGCGTCGGCGGCAGCGTCGATCAGCTTGAACGCGTTCTCCAGGTCGCCGTTGTGGTTGATGCCGATCTCACCAGTGACGTAGACCGGGTGGCCGGGGCCGGCGATCTTGTCACCGAGCTGACGGAGGCGATTGTCGGAGCTCACTTAAGACAGTTCCTTTCCAAGAATCCACGAGGCGATCTCGCGGATCGCACCGTCACCTCCGGGGGTGGAGGTGACCGCGCGTGCGGCGCCGCGCACGACGTCGTGCGCACCTGCGACCGCCACGGGCCAGCCGACGAGGCCGAAACACGGGAGGTCGTTGACGTCGTTGCCGACATAGAGCACGCGCTCCGGCGCGATGCCCTGCTCCTCGCACCACTGCTTCAGTGCGAGGTCTTTCCGGTCGATGCCGTGCAGCACGGGGACCCGCAGCTTGCGGGCGCGTGCGGCGACGACCGGGTTCTGCTCCGTGGACAGGATCAGCAGCGCCAGCTCAGCGCGGCGCAGGGCGGCGATCCCGAGCCCGTCGCCGCGGTGCACGGCGACGAGTTCGCGTCCGTCGGAGTCGATCAGCACCTTGTCGTCCGTCTGGGTGCCGTCGAAGTCGAGTACCACCGCGTCGATGTCGTCACGTGTGGGGAGGTGGGCGGGTTCAAAGGGGGCGAGCGCACCGGGGCGCGGGGCGTCCAGGAGCGGCGCGAGCGCGCGGGCCCGCGCCAGGTCGTGCGGGTCGTCGATCTCCAGGACGCGGGCGGCGTCGGTACGGACCAGGGCGGTGCGGCCGAAGAAGCGGTGCCGCTCGGTGCGGAAGCCCTCCACCCGCATCCCGTACGCGGCGCCGGTCTCCAGCAGGTCCTGCGGCCGGTCCTGGCGGCGCGGCCGGTACGACTTGTCGTGGTTGATGCCGTACCCGCCGTCGGCCGTCGCTTCTGTCTCCGCGTCGGTCCCGTCCTCGGCGTCCCGCCAGACGAAGCCGTGGAACGGAGCCACGGTCAGCGCGGTGTCCGCCCCGCCGTCCAGCACCGCCTCGGCGACGCCGTCCACGTCCTCGCGGACGATGAACGGGCTGGTGCACTGCACCAGCAGCACGACCTCGGCGCTGATCCCGTGCGCCGCCTCGTAGGTGTCGAGCGCGTGCAGCACGGCGGCTTCGCTGGTCGCGGTGTCGCCCGCGATGGCGGTCGGCCGCTGCACGACCTCCGCACCCGCGCCGCGCGCCACGGCGGCGATGCCCGCGTCGTCCGTGGAGACGACCACGTCCGTCACCAGGCGGCTGGCCAGGCACTCCCGCACGGCACGCGCGACGAGCGGCACGCCCCCCACGGCGGCGAGGTTCTTGGCGGGCACGCCCTTCGAACCGCCACGGGCGGGAATCACGGCGACGACGCGCCGGTCGGAGGGGGACATGGCGGCTCCTTCAGTGCCTTCGGCGCTCTCTGCGCCTCGCTTCGTTGCGCCTTCGGGGTTCTCTTGAGCGCTCACAGCAACCACCCGTTCGCTTCTCCGCCCGCGCGGCGCAGAGGTGCGGCCATCAGGGGCATGCGCGGCCCGGCGGCCGCGCGCGCGACGCTCACAGCTCCCCCATCCGCCGGATCACCGGCGCCACCCGCTGGACGCCGTGCCGGTAGGCGCCCCGCGCCGCCTCCCGCATGGTGTTGCGTACGACCCGCCGGAACCCGCTGACCTGCGCGGAGTCCCCGGCCGCCGCGCCCGGCCGGGGGCGGCCGTCCGGTTCGAAGCCGTAGCGGGCGAGTCTCGCGGGCAGATAGCCGGGCGCGGTGGCCCGCGTGTAGTAGGGGGCGAGCGGCGGCAGTTCGTCCGCCGCGGCCAGTTCGGCGACCCGCTCCCGCGCGGCGTCGAAGGCCGTCTCGTACGCGCCGTCGGCCGCGACACCCTGGCGGCTGACCCAGTCGGCGTTGGGCTGGGGCAGATGGCCCGCGTCCAGCTGGTCCCAGGAGGCGAGGCAGCCGGAGCCGAGGAAGTGGTGGTTGCCCAGCGCCTCGCGCACGCCGAGGTCGGTGAGGACGGCGGTCGGGATGGAGCGGTGCAGGGACTCCAGGGCGGCCGTGGAGCTGACCGTGACCAGCAGGTCCGTGGTGTCCAGGACCTCGCCCATGTTGCCGTAGGCGAGGCGGAAGTTCTTCGGCACGTCGTCACCGAGCTTGCCGACCAGCTTCTGGTACGGCAGCTCCTCGATATGCGTGGTGTGCTCACCGGGCTTGCTGCGCAGCTTGACCAGGACCTCGCGGTCGGGGTGCGCCCGGGCGTGCTCCACGGCGCGGCGCAGCAGATACATCCGGTCGGCGCGGTTGTCCGGGACGGACGGCTGAACCGCGAACACCACGGTGCCCCCGGGGTACGCGCGCCCCTCGCGCGCCTTCGGGTCGTACGGGGCGCCGCCCAGGAACGGCAGCGCGCACTCCACGACGCTGTCCGCCGAGGCGCCGACGCCCGTGTAGACGTCACGGAACCGATCGGCGTCATGGCGGGAGTTGGCGAGCACGACATCCGCGCCGTGCCGCAGCAGCAGGCCGTCGGCCAGCTTCTCGTAGACCACGCCCACATAGCCGGTGATCACGACCGGCCGGCGCTCGGCGCCCTCCCAGGCGCGGGCGAGGCCGTGCAGCATGGCCTGGACGGCGCCGCCGACCAGGGACAGCACGATCACGTCGTACCGCTCGCGGTCCACCGCCGAGACGAATTCGACCCCCGTCACCTCGCGCAGCGAGTCCGCGCGCACCCCGACCTCGGCGAGCTGCCGGACGGTGGGCGTCGCCCGGCCGCGCAGCAGGAAGCCGTCCAGGCGGCGGGCGGAGGCGGAGTCCAGGTCATCCGGTACGAGGCGGTGCGCGGTGAGCGCGCCCCATTTCCACCGGGTGTCGGAGTCCGCGAGCACGGCGACTCGGAGGGGGGAATTGGTACGTGAGGGCACGACGCTGACGCTAGGAAGGGATTTCGATTCACGGCCCAACGCAAGAGCAACAAAGGGTTAACAGAACATCGACGATTGGCGAATCGGCCGACGAGAGCCGACGGCAGCCCATCGGAAAGCCGTCGGGAAGCTGTCGGGAAGCCTCAGGGAAGCCTGAAGGGGCCCGGCCGGAACACCCGGCAAACCGCGCAGATGTTCTGACAAGGACGGCGGGTTAACCGTCCTGACGTCCGTCGTTCACCTTTACGTACACCCCTCGTCAAGACGAATGCCAGACGGCGACCTACCGTCACGCGAGTGGTTAAGCTCTCCGTCATCGTGCCGTTCTACAACGTGCAGACCTATGCCCCCGATACGCTGAGAAGTCTGCGCGCCAACGCGCGCGACGACTTCGAATTCATTCTCGTCGACGACTGTGCCACCGACGGGACGCCGGAGATCCTGGAGCGCGCCGAGCGCGATCTTCCGGGGGCCGTCTATGTGCGGCATGAGCAGAACGGCGGGCTCGCCACCGCCCGTAACACCGGCCTTGACGCCTCCCGCGGCGAGTACATCACCTTCCTCGACGGCGACGACTGGCTCGCGCCCGGCTACTACGGGCAACTGCTCGGCGCCATCGAGGAGTTGGACTGTGACTTCCTGCGCACCGACCACGTCCAGGTGACCGGCCGGGCGCGGACGATCCAGCGCGTGCCGCACGGTCTGCGCAACGTCGTCATGAACCCGCGTGACGTCATCCTCCCCGCCGACCGCTCCACCTCCGTCGACTACGCCTACGCCTGGGCCGGCATCTACCACCGCCGCCTCGCCGACCAGGGCCTGCTGCACTTCACCCACGGTCTGCGCACCGCCGAGGACCGCCCCTGGATCTGGAAACTGCACCGCGAGGCGCGCTCATTCGCGGTGGTCGGCCTGCTCGGTGTCTTCTACCGGCGCGGTGTCGCGTCCTCGCTGACCCAGATCGGCGACGTACGACAGCTCGACTTCATTCGCGCATTCGATCAGGTAATCGAAGAAACGGCCCAGGACCAGGACGCGGACACCCTTCTCCCGAAGGCCGTGCGCACCTATTGCGCGATCATTTCCCACCATCTCGGCAACATCGAAAGGTTCGAGCCGGCCGTGGCCAAAAAACTGCGTTCCATGTCCGCGGCCGCGATGAAGCGCATGCCACAGGACGTACTCAAAGAAGCGCTGGACTCGATGGACTACGAGCGCGCCGCCCGGCTCCGCCGGCTCAAGCGCCGTCCGGGGACGGAGGTGGCGGCCTGATGTCCGCCCTCCTCCCCGCCCGCCGCCCCCGCGCCGTGCGCAAGCGCACCCAGATCTTCCTCGCCTCCACGCTCTACGGCGCCGCCACCATCGCCGCCGCCATCGACTCGGAGCGCATCGGCCCGGCCGACCGCCGCCTGCTGCTCATCAGCAACAACGCCGCGACGCCCGAGACCACGCCCGCCATCGACGACATGCCGGGCTTCGAGCGGCTGCGCGGCCGCTTCGACCGCGTCCTGTCCTGGAACGAGACGATCAGCCCCTTCCACCCGGGCGGCTGGTCCCCGCGCTCCGACGACGCCCCGCTGTGGGAGCGCCATCTGCGGCTGCTGTGGAACCTCGACGACGACGACATCGAGATCGTCCTGGAGTCCATCCAGGTCAACCCGGCCATGGCGATCGCCAATGTCTTCCAGGGCGCGCCCATCGACGTCTACGCCGACGGGCTGATGAGCTACGGCCCCACCCGTAACAAGCTCGACCCGCTGATCGGCACCCGTATCCGCCGACTGCTCCACCTCGACCTCGTACCGGGCCTGCGGCCGCTGCTGCTCACCGAGTTCGGCGTCACGGCGGAGGTCATCCCGACCGAGGTCTTCACCAAGGTGCTCGCCGAGATCGCCGACGCCGCCCCGCGCGGCGTCATCTCCGCGAGCGAGCGGATCGCCACGGGCGTGGGGCCGGCCCTGATGCTCGGTCAGTACCTCTCCGCGCTCGACATCCTCACTCCGCAGGAGGAGGAAGAGCTGCATGTAAGGATGTTGCGCGGCGCCGTGGCCCTCGGCCACCGCAGCGTCGTCTTCAAACCACACCCGACCGCGCCGGCCCGCTGGTCGCGGATGCTGGAGAAGAAGGCCGCGGAGCTGGGCGCCGAGCTGACCGTCATGGACACGCCCGTCCTCGCCGAGGTGCTGTACCAGCGGATGGCCCCGGCCCTGGTCATCGGCTGCTTCTCCACCGCGCTGCTCACCGCGAGCGTCTTCTACGGGCTGCCGGTCGCCCGGATCGGCACCGAGGTGCTGCTGGAGCGGCTGACCCCCTACCAGAACAGCAACCGGGTGCCCGTCACCATCGTCGACGCGCTGCTGCCCGACCTCGAGGACCACAAGGCCGTCGCCGCATGGACCCCGCCCACGGACGAGCGCACCGGCCAGCGGTTGACCGGGCTGGTCGCCGCGGTCGGCTTCGCCATGCAGGCCAAGATCTACCCGAATCTGCGTCCGGCCGCCGAGCGCTATCTGGGCACCCACCTGGACTCCCACACCTGGCGCTACTTCAAGCGCCGCCGCCTGACGGCGCTCGCCCTGCCCGGCGCGGTCCCGTCCCAGCTCGCCTTCATCCCGCGCAACGAGACCGTGCGCCGGGTCGCACGCCGGGCGCGTGCGCTCAAGCGGTCGGCGCTGAAGCGAGCGGCCACGGGGTGAGCCGGGGAGCCGGGTGAGCCGGGTGAGCCGGGGAACTGAGCGGGCCGTACGGGACAGACAGTCGACGAGTGCGAAGAAACGGAAACGGCATCATGACCACGGGCAGAGAGCTCGGCCGAATACGCGTTGAGGGTGACGGGGCGACGCGGAACGAGGTGGCATCGTGACCGCGACCGCAGGCGCACCCGCCCCCTCGTCCACGGGCCAGGGCGGGGGCCCGGCCGACGACGCGGGCAAGGAGTCGGCCGACACAGGCCCGATATCCGCGATATCCCCCGCATCCTCCGTATCCCCCGCGTCCGCGACCGCCGCGCGCCCCCTGCCTCCCGCGCTCCCGCAGACCCCCGCGCCCTCCCCTGAAGGCTCGCGCCCGTCGCGCGGCGCGCCCGTACGGCTGCGCGCGCTGGACGGGCTGCGGCTGCTCGCCGCGCTGATGGTCGCCGCGTACCACTACGGTGGCCGGGGCGGGGAGATCAGCCAGGCGTGGGGCACCTCCCCCCGCGAGCAGTTCCCCACCGCCTCCACCTACTTCGCGTACGGCTGTCTCGGCGTCCAGATCTTCTTCGTCATCAGCGGCTTCGTGATCTGCATGAGCGGCTGGGGCCGCCCCCTGCGCTCCTTCTTCGCCTCCCGCGTCTCCCGGCTGTACCCCGCCTACTGGGCCGCGATCCTCATCGTCACCGCCGTCTTCGCGCTGCCCTGGGTCGCGTTCAAGTCGGTCTCGCCCAGCGACACGCTCGTCAACCTCACGATGCTCCAGCAGCCCATCGGCGTGGACCGAGTGTTGGGCGTGTGCTGGACGCTCTGGGCGGAGCTGCGCTTCTATGCCCTCTTCGCGCTCTTCGTCGTCCTCCCCGGCGCGAACCGCCGGCGCGTCATCCTCTTCTGCGCCGTATGGACCCTGGGCGCCGCCCTCGCGGACGCCGCGAACCAGCCCTTCCTCGAGCTGGTCCTGATGCCGGAGTACGCCCCGTACTTCATCGGCGGCATGGGCATCTACCTGATCCACCGCTACGGCCATGACGCCCTGGCCTGGGGCATCGTCGGCCTCAGCTTCCTCATCGGCCAGCACTACGCGGTGGCCGAGCTGTGGCACGCGCCGAATCCTTCCTTCTTCTCCTACCGCTCCACGTTCGGCATCGTCGCGATCGTGGCCTTCGGCTATCTGGCGGTTGCCCTGATCGCCCTGGGCAAGTTCCACTGGGCCAACTGGCGCTGGCTCACCCTCGCGGGGGCGCTCACCTACCCCTTCTACCTGGTCCATGAACACCTGGGCTGGGTGGTGGTCGAAGTGCTCCACCAGAAGCTGAACATCCCCTCGTACGGCACCTTCGCCCTGACGATCCTGCTGATGCTGTTCCTCGCCTGGCTGCTCTACCGCTTCGTGGAGCAACGCCTCACTCCTGTCATCAAGCGGTCGCTGACGGCCGTTCGGGTGCGCTGACGGCCCGGCCCGCCCTAGGGTCTTGTCCCGTTCGTTCGGCGCATCACCCGATGGGGGCCCAACCGGGCCAAGGAGGCAAAATAGATGAGGAACACGTTCCGTGCCCTGCTCGTGCCGGCAGCCCTCGCCGCCGCCACCGCGCTGCCGGCCGCCACGGCCCATGCGGCCACCGCGGCCGACGGGTACGACCGGTGTCCTGACGGCTACTACTGCATGTTCTCGGGCCTCGACGGCACCGGTGACATGATCCAGCTGAAGGGCAGCACGCCGGACCTGGCGGCGCTCGGCATGAACGACCGTGCCAAGTCGGACTGGAACCGGACCTCTTCCACCATCTACCTGTGGTCCGACGCGAACTACACGGGCTGCACGGTCGTCACCTCCACCGGCCCCACCGGCAAGGGCAACCTCTTCCCCGACTACCGGGACTTCCTCAGCTCGGTCCAGTTCGACGGCCCAGGCGGCCCGAGCTGCGGCACCCCACCCGGCGAAGACGGCTGACCGTCGCCCTGACCGCGGGCCGGCGGCCTGGGCGCATGGCCCAGGCCGCCGGTTCGGAGACGCGGGACCGGTCCCAGTAGCGGTGAACTACGGTCGCACGCAATCGAGTCCGAGCCGAACCTGTGGTCAAACCGGGCGTCGCTGACCGGAGATAACGCTCCGATTCGGGATGTCGCCAGCCCGGAGAGGAGACGATTCCCGTGCGTGGGTCGGACATGCTTGAGGCCGAGGGCGTGGCGCTGGTCAACCGCGGCCTGGCGCTGTGGCGGCGGGGCTCGCGCGAGGAGGCCGTGACCACCATGCGGCAGGGGATTGCCGTCTGCCGCCAGCTGGCCGTGGCGGAACCCGCCAAGATCAACCATCTGGCGCTCGCCCTGAGCAACCTGGGAAACGCCCGCGGCCTGGTCGCGGCGGCGATGGATGACTTCGACGCGGGCATCGCTCTCCTGCGCCATGAGGACTTCGAGGACTCCGACGAGGCGGCCATGCTGCTCGCCTCGACGCTGGCCAGCCAGTGCGGCGTGCTGATGCACCTGACCGACTACGAGCGGGCCCTGGTCAACTGAGGAGGCGGTGGCGACGCGCAGCGCATCCGGCCACGACGGGGTCGGCCCGCCTCGCCGTTGGACGACATGGTCCGGTTGCCGAAGGCGGCTATCGTCTCGCGCCTTCGGCGCACAGCGGCCAGCAGCGGGAAGAGGAGGGGCACCGAAGGCATCGTCGGGCCGCCCGGTTGGGGCCTCCCCCCACCTGCTTTCAAAAAAACACTTGATCTGCATCAAGTACTGCATCAAACGCTTTTCTGAGAGCAGGTGGGGGGAGAGGCGATCCTGTCCCCGGTGCCCGCCCATCCGTCGCGCTCCCACGCCTCCGATCCAGCGCACCGCTGGCCCCCTCGCCCGGCCACCGCGCGGCAGCAGCTGCGGCGGAGCGCAGCGGAGCCTCTTTGAGCTCAACCACCCACCAGGCCAAGGAACCGGGACAACGGACCAACCGCCCCCTTCCCCCTTCTCGCCAGCGCTTTGGACCCGGAGGGTCCGAGACGAAACCCGCACCCGCCCGAGCCGAATGCCGCGAGACGGCGCACAGGCACAGGCGAAGCGAAGCGCAGCCAACGCGCAGCGCAGCGGAGCGGAGCGCTCAAGCCGCGCTGTGGAACGCGTCGCGGGGTGGGCGAGCGCCCCACTGGCCCGCGAGCCAGGGCCACCAAGTCGGCCACAGCCGCGCACCCACCGCAGGGCTGCTTGCCGCTATCGCGGCGCGGACGAAGCGATCCTTCGAATGGGGACGCCACCGGACCACAACTCCTCCGCATGTTCCGCGAAGCGGGAGAACATCCCCACGTCACCATGGCGCCGCAGATGCATCAGTGGCGAATCATGGCCGACGAGCCGGGCCAAGTGCGGCGTAACGAGAGCATCGTCGTCGAAGCGAAAGACCGAGAGGGACACGTGGTTGACAGCATCGGCCGGAGCGGAAAACCGCGCTTCCAGGCCCTGCACTTCACCTATCTTGGCAAGTTGCTCCAGGGTCATGTTGATGCGCGTGGAGACCTTCAGGGCAACGTCCTCGATCTCTTCACGCTGCCGGGCCACCGGTCCATCCGGGTCGCCGAGCAGAAAGCGGACCCGGCAACCGCTCTCCGCCTTCCGCCGCAGCGTCTCGGGAAGAG
Source organism: Streptomyces sp. NPDC059679 (assembly GCF_042734105.1). Classification (NCBI taxonomy): domain Bacteria; kingdom Bacillati; phylum Actinomycetota; class Actinomycetes; order Kitasatosporales; family Streptomycetaceae; genus Streptomyces; species Streptomyces sp. NPDC059679. The sequence goes on from NZ_JBHWES010000038.1 coordinate 57,996, forward strand.
CGGACACCTGTGTCCAGAGGAAGTAGGACGTGAAGCCGGCGAAGAACAGGTCTTCGGTCGCCCCGGCGATCAGATCGGCCCAGACCGTCGAGGGACACGCAGACCGGTAGGGATAGCTTTGGACAAGCTCCCGGTCGCCGCCGGTCTTCACCCGGTCCCGAACAGCTTTCGGCCACAGCATCTCTACGTCAACTCCCAACACCTCAGAGGTGTCTCCCCGATTCCTGGCGTGCGGGATGAGCTCTTTGTCCGCGATCCATCGTTCAACAGTCTTGCCGGAGACGCCCACCCGGATAGCGAGCTGCCTCGGTGACAGCCCAGCGGACTCGATAGCTGATCGTAGGGCCGTGTTCAAGGCTCCCCCTGGGGACGTTTGGGCGTTTTCAACGGTAGCGCCGAAACGCCCCAACCGTCCTTGCTTTGGCAGGCGATACGTCCGCCATGGGGGGTCAGGATTCGGTCGGAAAGACCCCCGCGACGGGCGAACGTCCGGGGGCATGGCCACCAGCTGCGAAGGAGCTGATCGCATGCGTGACCTTAACCGGTGTGCGCTCGAATGGGTGAGTGCAGTTTGCGCCTTACGACCTCGCGGCCGTCTGGTGGACGCGGCGCGATGACCACGATGAATGGCTTGCGCTTGCTGCCGTGGTCCGACCCGGACGGCAAGCCCTGCTACTTGGCGACGGACGGCGGCAACAGCCCTCTGAGCCGCAGAGCGGACGAGATCGAGGCACTGCAGGTGTCGATGGGGAAGGAACTCCTCAACCACGCCCGCGCACTGCTCGAGGACCGCAAGGCGGACGCACGGGAACTCCGGTTCCTGGCGGAACGGCTGTGTGAGGCACTACGCGACGTGCTGCGGGTGGCCGAGAGCAGAGGCGGGCGCCTGCCCGCACCCGACGACGGATGCGCCGCCGATCCGGACAGCCCGAGCCAGGGCAAGGGGCCCGCCCCTATGAACGCAGAGGGGTCATCATGACCGGCTGGCAGGTCGGCCGCGTCCCGGGGCGGGGCCTGCACCGTACATGCGATGGAGAGCTCGCACTGCCGCTCCAGATCAGCAGCGACGGACACCACCACGCCATCACCGAACTGGAACTGACCCCCGCCGAAGCGGAACAACTGCACGCAGCCCTCTGCTACGCACTGGGCGACCAGCCCCCACCCGGAGACGCACCCGAATGCCGCCAGCCGGTCCACTACCCAGGAGGCCGACACCGGTACTGAGAACGACCGCCCGTCCCCGTGTCGCCATCCCCCGCCTGATGGGGGCGGGCGGTTCTGATGCGGCCCTGGAACGGATGCGCACCCGTTCCGGGGCCGTTCCGCATGCTGTGCAGAAGGCGACCGACCGATCAGTGCGTGCGGCGCGAGGACGGCTGAGGCCAGGCCGTGCTGGGCGCCGCGTCACGGTGAAGACGACAATCGGTGTCTTGGACGCGGCGTTCGCCTCCGTGTCACCGAGCAGCCCAAGCGTCTCCGACAGTGCAGAGCGGCGGCGATCATCTGGCAGCGAGCCACCAGCTCCTTCACGGCGTGGGCACACTCGGAGTAGGCCGTCAAACGGTGCAGAGCGCTAGCCCTCTCGGGCCGCTGAGGTGAGCGACATGTCCGCTTCGCGGTCGCCCGCCACCCGGCCGGCGATCGGCTCAAGCAGCGCCAGTTCTTCGGGGGTCAGCGTGATCCGGGTGGCCGCGGCGTTCTCAAGAAGGCGGCTGCGCTTACGGGTCCCGGGGATCGGGACGACGGTCAGGCCGTGGGTCCGGGCCCGCTGCTGGACCCAGGCCAGGGCGATCTGGGCGGTGGTGGCGCCGTGGTCGGCTGCGATCCGGTGGAGGGGGGCCAGGAGGGCGGCGTTCGTCTTGGCGTTGTCGCCGGTGAGGCGGGGTTGGGACTGCCGGAAGTCGTCGCTGGAGAGGTCTTTGCCCGCGTCGGCGAAGGCGCCGGCCAGAAAGCCCCTGCCGAGCGGCGAGTACGGCACGAAGGCGACGCCGAGCTCGGCGGCCGCGCCCACCGCGCTGCGCTCGGCGTCCCGGCTGAAGAGCGACCACTCGGACTGCAGGGCGGTGATCGGGTGCACCGCGTGCGCCTCGCGCAGTTCGGCGCCGGTGACCTCGCTCAGGCCGAGGTGCTTGACCTTGCCTGCCCGGATCAGGTCGGCCATGGCGCCGACGGACTCGGTGAACGGGACGGCGGGGTCGCGGCGGTGCATGTAGTAGAGGTCGATGACCTCGACGTTCAGGCGGCGCAGGCTCGCCTCGACGGCCTTTTTGACGTAAGCGGGATCGTTGCGGATGGCCCGGTAGCCCGGGTCGTCGGCGCGGCGCTCGACGCCGAACTTGGTGGCCAGGGTGATCACGTCGCGGTGCGCGGCGACGAACGGCGCGAGGAATTCCTCGTTGGCACCGATGCCGTACAGATCGGCGGTGTCGATGAGGGTGACGCCCGCCTCGACGGTGGCCTCCAGGGTGTCGCGGGCGGCCGCGTCGTCCGTCTGTCCGTAGGCGTGGCTGATGCCCATGGCGCCGAAGCCCTGGACACCGACGAGGGGACCGCCGGTGCCCAGTTCGACCTTGCTGATCGGTTCGATGGCGCTGCTTTCGATGACGTTGCTCATGCCGGTCACGCTAGGAGCTTCAAGTGCGCTTCAAGCAATCAAACGCGCGTGAAGTGTCAGAGCCAGACCGGGGCGTCGGTGCCCCAGAGGGTCGGCGGATGGGCCCAGTCGCGGGGGGCGTCGGCGTGGCCGAGGGGTGGGCGTGCGTAGCGCAGCCGGCCGTACGGGGCGGGGCGTTCGGTCAGCCAGGGCGCGGGGTCGTACGGGGCGGCGGTGGTGGCAAGCGTGTCGCGGGTGATGCCGTGCATCAGCCAGGAGGCCATGGCGGCCAGGGAGAAGCGCAGATGGTGTCCGCCGCCGCTCTCCTGGCGTTCGGCCAGGGACCGCAGGACCCCGGCGGCGAGCAGATAGCCCGTGCCGTGGTCCAGGGCCTGCGCGGGCAGTACGCCGGGGTGGCCGTCGGGGGCGGCTTCGAGGGCGGCGATACCGCATGCGGCCTGGACCAGGCTGTCGAAACCGCGCCGTCCGGCCCACGGGCCGGACCAGCCCCATGCGGACACCTGGGCGACGACGAGTCCGGGGCGGCGTTCCAGCAGGGCGTCGGGGGCGAGGCCGAAGCGGTCGAGGGCGCCCGGGCGGTAGCCGGTGACCACGACATCGGCGCGGTCGAGCAGTTCCTCGAAGGTCTGCCGGTCCCGGGGGTCGGCGAGGTCCAGCCGGGTGGAGCGCTTGCCGAAGCCGGTGTCGGCGTGGGCGTCCGGGTCCTCCGGAAGGTGCGGGGAGTCGATACGCAGTACGTCCGCGCCGAGCAGCGCCAGGGTGCGGGTGGCCACGGGGCCGGCGATGACCCGGGTCAGGTCCAGGACCCGTACGCCGCTCGCGGGCAGGGGCGCGGGCGGCAGGGGACGGGCAGCGGCTTCTCCGATGTGGCGGGCCTCGATCAACGCGGGACCGGGCAGCGGGATGGCGGTCTCTGCGGCGGCCCCGGTGCCAGGCTCTCCCGCGGCCCCGGTGGTGGTCGCTGCGGCGGCCCCGGTGGTGAGCCGCGGCGGCGGCGCTACCGCTACGGCCAGGCCGCCCGCTTGGTACACCGTCTCCTGGATCCACTGCGCCGGGCGGGCCGCCAGCTCCTCCGCGAGGCGCTTGACCAGCACGTCCTCATCGCCGTCGTCGGCTATCCCGAGGGCGGGTAGCAGGCGGGCGCGGTGGTGTGGATAGTTGGCGTGGGTGCGCACCCAGCCGTCGGCCGCGCGCCAGAAGCCGGACAGCGGCGCGAAGTTCGTCGGCTTCCGGCCGTCGATCCGCAGATGCCGCTCGCTGATGAACGCGGTGGCCACCGCGGCCTCCGCCACCCGTACGGCCGGGATCGCTCCCCCGGACCGCCGCGCCGCGAGTTCGGCGGCGGCGAGGGAGCACGCTCCGACGGTGGCCCGGGCCAGCTCGCGTACGGGCAGGCGGGCGGGCAGAACACCGCCGGCGGGGACGTACGACACCTTCTCCAGCAGGTCCGGGGCGCCGCCGAGGGCGGCCCACGCGTGCGCGGTCGCGGCATCCGTGTCGGCGTCGACCTCGGCGTCGGCCTCGCTGTCGGCCTCGATTCGGTGTGTCATGCAGTCATTGTGCAGGGCACCGGGCCGGGCGCCTCAAGGCCGTGCCTCAAGACCGCGCCTCAAGACCGCGCCTCAAGACCGCGCGTCAGGGCCCATGGTCGCCTCGATGCCCGCGACGATGGCGCGCAGCCCCTCCTCGAAGCGCGCCTCGTAATCCGTGAACAGATCCGCGCCCGCCTCCGCCGCCAGCGCGTACTCCTCGCCGATGAGCTTCGCGCGCTCCTGGACGTCGTAGCCCTCCGCCCGCTCGCCGGGCATCGGCTGCACCGCCTGTTCCTCGATCACGAACCCGAGGGTGAACGCGTACGCGACGAAGGAGGCGCGGGCGGCGGTGCCGGGGGTGAAGCCCGCCGCGACGAGTGCGCGCAGGTGCTCGTTCTGGCCGGGGGCGTGTGAGGTGTCCGTGAAATGGCTGCCGCTGAAGACCTTGGCGCCGTCGCGGTAGCGCAGGAGCGCGCGGCGCAGCGCCCGCTGGGCGTCCGCGACGCGCTCCTGCCAGGTGGCGGCGGGGGCCGCCGCCGCACCGGCCGCCATCTCGCGGTACATGGCGGTGGCCATCTCGTCGAGGAGGGCCTGCTTGTTCTTGAAGTGCCAGTAGAGGGCGGGCGCCTGGACGTTCAGCTCCTTGGCGATCCGGCGCAGCGTGAGCCCTTCGAGACCCACCTCGTTCAGCAGCCGCAGCGCGGTGTCCACCACCTGCGTGCGGTCCAGTCGCGTCGCCATGCGCCGATTCTCCCAGGCCGTCCCCCGGCCGATGACGCTTGACAATTTAACGCCGTTAAGGGCACTCTCGGGACATGGAACTTAACAACGTTAAGGAAGCGGTGCTGATCGTCGGGGCCGGGCCCTCCGGTCTGACCCTCGCCATCGACCTGGCCCGGCGCGGCGTGCGCGCCCGCGTGGTCGAGCGGGGGGCCGACCTGTTCCCCGGGTCGCGTGGCAAGGGGCTGAACCCGCGGACGCAGGAGGTCTTCGACGACCTGGGAGTGATCGACGCGGTGCGGCGGGCGGGCGGGCCGTATCCCTTGGTGCTGGGCTGGGAGGACGGCACGCGGCTCGGCACGCACGACATGCTCGAACGGGACCGGCCGACGCCGGGCGCGCCGTACGCGGACATGTGGATGGTCCCGCAGTGGCGCACCGCGCGGCTGCTGTACGCGCGGCTCCAAGAGCTGGGCGGATCGGTCGAGTTCGGCACCGAGCTCACCGGCCTGACGCAGAACGCCGACGGCGTCGAGGCGCGGCTGTCCCGCGCCGACGGCTCGGCCGCCACCGTACGGGCCGCCTATCTGGTGGCCGCCGACGGTGGCCGCAGTACCGTACGCAGGGCACTCGGCATCCCCATGACCGGCGAGACCGTGGATCCCAGCCCGATGCTGGTCGCCGACGTCCGACTGGACGATGACCGGCTCGACCGCGGCCACTGGCACGCATGGCCGAAGGCGAAGGGCGGCACGGTCGCGCTGTGCCCGCTCGCCGGGACCGACCACTTCCAGCTATTCGCCCGATACGAGGACGCCGACGCCGACGCCGCGCCGGACACCTCGGCCGAGGCGGTGCGGCAGCTGATCGCCGAGCGCACCCACCTCGCGGCGTCCGATGTGCGCGAGGTGTCGTGGGCCTCGGACTTCCGGGCGCGGGCGGCGATGGCGGAGCGATTCGCCGAGGGCCGGGTCTTCCTGGTGGGGGACGCGGCGCACATCCACTCCCCCGCGGGCGGCCAGGGCCTCAACACCAGCGTGCAGGACGCGTACAACCTCGGCTGGAAGCTCGGCCAAGTGCTGCGACACGGGGCGGACCCGGCTCTGCTGGACACCTACGAGGAGGAGCGGCTGCCGGTCGCCGCCAGGGTGCTCGGCATCAGCACCCGTATCCACCGCGCCCATCGGGCGGGTGACGAGGAGGGGGAGCGCCGCGGGCCCGAAGTGCGACAGCTCGGGCTGAACTACCGCGGCGGCCGACTGGCGGTGGACCGACGGCCCGCGCCGGAAGGCGCTGCGGACGGGTACGGGAGTCCGCGCGCGGGCGACCGGGCCCCGGACGCGCCGTGCGCCCGGCCCGACGGCGAGCCGTTCCGCCTGTTCGACGCCTTCCGTGGCCCGCATTTCACGCTGCTGGCCCTCGGCGACACCGAACTCCCGCCCGTCCGCGCGGACTTCGTCCGTACGTACCGGATCGGCGGCCCGGCGGGGCGCCCAGGTCATCTTCTCGACCCCGACGGGCATATCCGCGCCGGTTACGGGGAGCGCGGGCTCTTCCTCGTCCGCCCCGACGGCTACGTCGGTTTCGCGGCGGACGAGGAAGCCGGGCTAGGTGACTATCTGGCCGGGCTCGGCGGCTAGGCCGCGCCCGCCTGGCGGTACAGATCCAGCGCCTCGTTCCCGAGGGTCGGGTGGTACTCGTTGTTGCCCGCGCTCACGCTGATGTTGCCGACGAGGTAGCCGCCGCCGTTCGAGGTGTCGAAGTCGGCCAGGAAGCCGCCGCCGCTCGAACCCCCGGTCTGTACGCAGTCGATGCCCCACATCGTGGAGCCGGGCCGCCCCGCGTCGGGGTACTCGTCGCCCTCGCAGTGGTTCAGGCGCTCGCCGTTGCCCTCCGCGGCCGAGCCTCCGTAGCCGAAGGAGTGGACGTGGCGGCCGGTGGGCGAGTTGAAGGCGATGCCCTGGGCGCCGACGGTGTCGACCAGTGACCGTCCGTTCACCTGGCCCATGACGGCGAAGGCGAGGTCCCAGTTGGCGTCGCCGCGCGTGGAGACGTACTGCCCGAGGTGGAACAGCGACCTGGCGGTGAAGGTGCCGAAGGGGCGGTTGCCGTTGGCGTAGCCCGGGATGAAGACCCAGTTGCGGTAGACCTCTCCGCTGCCCGCGTCCACGACGCAGTGCCCGGCGGTGAGGACGACGGACTTGTTGTCGGCGTTGGCGACGGTGGCCGAGCAGGCGAACGTGCCTCCGGAGGCGTTCTGGAAGAACACCTTGCCGGCCGTGGTGCCGATCAGGCCGCCCCCGGTCCAGGGGGTGGGCGAGGAGGCGGCCACCGAGGGGGCGGTGCCCGAGGGGGCGGTGCCCGAGGGCGACACGGATTTGGGCGCGGACACCGGGGGGACCGTCACCCGCGGTCCGGCGGCCGACGGTCCGGCGGCCGACGCGCCGGTCTGGCGCGGTGTGGTGACGTCCCGTGCGGTGCGCAGGCGTTCGGCGGTCCAGAAGCGCAGCGCGGACCGCTGCTGCTCGGCGGAGAAGGAGGTCTCCTGCGCGGACCGGGGCGGCGGGGGCGGCGAGGGCACGGCCTGGGCGGTACCGAGGGTCCAGCCCATGGCGGCGACGGTTATCGCGCTTAAGAAGGTGATGGCACGTCTCATGGAAGGGGCTCCACGTCCGTTGAGGGGGGTGCGTGGTGCGTTCGGATTGCCGCGCGAGCCGGCCCGACAACGTTGTCCAACCCGCGCCGCGGAAAGCCTGCCACGATTGGCCTAGACATGTCCATGGCATGTGGCGGATCCGCATCCACATCCACACACGACGGACGGCGTGGCGGATCCCTCTCCGCCACGCCGTCCACCCCGTACCGCTCTACTCCTCGCCGAACTCCAGCAGCACCTTGCAGGAGCGGCTGCGGTCGGCGGCCAGCGCGAAGGCGTCGACCGACTCCCGTACCGGCCGGACCGCGCTGATCAGCGACTCCAGGGACGGCTCGGCCGCCAGCAGCCGCAGCGCGTCATCGAACTCCGCGTGGAAGCGGAACGCCCCGCGCACCTCGATCTCCCGGCTGACCAGCAGGTTCCCCGCGATCGGGCTCTGCCCGGGCGGCAGCATGCCCAGCTGTACGACGACACCGCCGCGCCGGATCAGGCGCACACAGGTGTCGAGGCCGGCCGCCACGCCGGACGCCTCGATCGCGACGTCCACCTCGCCGTCGTCCGGCCAGTTCGGGTCGGCCGGGTCGTCGGCCCGTACGCATGCGGTGGCCCCGGCCGAGGCCGCGAACTCCAGAGCCCGCGGCAGCAGATCGGTCACCGTGATCCGCGCGGCGCCCGCCGCGCGCGCCGCGGCCACGACCAGACAGCCGATCGGCCCGGCGCCCGTGACCAGCACATGACGGCCCTTGAGATCACCCGCGCGCCGTACCGCGTGCAGGCCGACCGCGAGCGGCTCAGCGAGCGCGGCGCGGCGCAGCTCAAGACCCTCGGGCAGGGCCCGCAACTGCTCCGCCGGGACGGCTATACGGCCCGCGAAGCCGCCCTGGACGTGCGGGGTCCGCGCGGCGCTGCCCAGGTAGCGGGTGTCGCGGCAGACGTTGGCCCGGCCGTCCGCGCACTCGGGGCACACCCCGCAGGGCGTGGCCGGGTGGACGGCGACGGGCGTACCGGGCGCGGGTCCGCTCGCGCCCTCGCCGTATCCGACGACCGTGCCGACGATTTCGTGGCCCAGCACCATCGGCTCGCTCAGCCGGAAGTCGCCGACCCCGCCGTGGCGGTGGTAGTGCAGATCGGATCCGCAGATCCCGCCGTAGCGGATCGCGACGACGGCCTGTCCGGGAGCCGGGGTCGGCTCGGGGAGTTCGTCGACGCGCAGATCGCCCTGCCCATGGATCACACAGCCAAGCACCATGTCCTCCACCCACACCTCTCTGTGCTCATCCGTGTTCAGAGCACGCTCGTCATGCCGCCGTCTACGTACAGGATCTGCCCGCTCACGAAGTCCGCCGCGGGGGACGCGAGATACAGCAGCGCGCCGACCAGGTCCTCGGTGCGCCCCCACCGGCCCGCCGGGGTCCGGCCGCGCACCCAGGCGCTGAACTTCTCGTCCTCGACGAGCGGCCGGGTCAGCTCCGTCTCGATATAGCCGGGGCCCAGCCCGTTGACCTGGATTCCGTACGGGCCCCAGTCGGCACACATGCCCTTGGTCAGCATCTTCAGCGCGCCCTTGGTGGCCGCGTAGGGGGCGATACCGGGGCGCACCACCTCGCTCTGCAGTGAGCAGATGTTGACGATCTTTCCGTGTCCGCGCTCGGTCATCCGCCGGGCGACCTCACGGCCCACCAGGAACGCGCTGGTGAGGTTGGTGTCCAGGATCTGGTGCCAGGCGGCGTCGGTGAACTCCAGCAGCGGGGCGCGGTTCTGCATACCCGCGTTGTTGACCAGGATGTCGAGCGGGCCGACCCGCTCCTCCACCTCGGCGATCCCCGCGGTGACGGAGGGGCCGTCGGTGACGTCGAAGGCGGCGGTGTGGACGGTCGTGGTGCTCCCCGTCGCCTCCACGGAGCCGGCGCTTTCGGTGAGCTCGGCCGCCGCGGCCTTGAGCCGTTCCGGGTCACGGCCGTTGAGCACCACCGTGCAGCCCGCCTCCAGCAGGCCCCGGGCGAGCGCATGGCCGATGCCCCGGCTGGAGCCGGTGACAAGGGCGGTGCGGCCCGCGATGTCGAAGAGCGGATGTGTCGCCATGGGTATGCGTTCCCCCAGTTCGCTGGATGAGCGGTATCTGGACGGCCGGGTGACCAGGTCGCTAGATGACCAGTGAGAGCAGCAGGACGAAGCCGAGCGAGACGACGGAGATGATGGTCTCCATCACCGACCAGGTCCGTACGGTCTGGCCGACGCTCATCCCGAAGTACTCCTTGACCAGCCAGAACCCGGCGTCGTTGACATGGCTGAAGAACAGCGACCCGGCGCCGATGGCGAGGACGAGCAGCGCGGTGTGCGTGGTGCTCATATCGGCCGCGAGCGGGCCCATCAGACCGGCGGCGGAGATCGTGGCCACGGTCGCCGAGCCGGTCGCCAGCCGGATGCCCACCGCGATCAGCCAGCCGAGCAGCAGCGCGGAGACGTTCCAGTCCTTGGAGACGTCCATGATCATGTCGCCGACGCCGATGTCGACCAGCGTCGCCTTGAAGCCGCCGCCCGCGCCGACGATCAGCAGGATGGAGGCGATGGGGGCGAGCGAGGTCTCGACCGTGGACGTCAGCCGGTCCTTGGTGAAGCCGGCCGCCCGGCCGAGCGTGAACATCCCGACGATGACGGCCGCGAGCAGCGCGATCAGCGGCGAGCCGACGACGTCGGCAACCCGCTGGACGCCGCTCGAAGGGTCGTCCACGACGATGTCGACGAGCGCCTTGCCGAGCATCAGGACGACGGGCAGCAGCACCGTGGCCACGGTGACCCCGAACCCGGGGCGGCGCTCCAGCTCCTCCGAGGGACGGGCCGGGATCAGCCGGTCGGGCGGGGTGACATCCACCCAGCGGGCGGCGACACGCGCGAAGAGCGGTCCGGCGATCACGACGGTGGGCAGCGCGACCAGCACACCGAGCGCCAGGGTGACGCCCAGGTTGGCCTTGACCGCGTCGATCGCGGCGAGCGGGCCGGGGTGCGGCGGCACCAGGCCGTGCATGACGGACAGACCGGCGAGGGCCGGGATACCGATACGCATCAGCGAGTAGTTGCCGCGCTTGGCGACCAGCAGCACGACCGGGATCAGCAGCACCATGCCGACCTCGAAGAAGAGCGGCAGCCCGATGATGCCCGCGATCAGCGCCATCGCCCACGGCATGGTGCGGTTGTTCGCCTTGGCGAGGATCGTGTCGACGATCTCGTCCGCTCCTCCGGAGTCCGCGAGGAGCTTGCCGAGTATGGAGCCGAGCGCGATCAGCACGCCGACGCCCGCGACCGTAGTGCCGAGCCCGGCCGTGAAGCTGGCGATCGCCTTGTCCAGCGGCGCGCCCGCGACGGCGCCGAGGGCCAGTGAGCCGATGGTCAGCGACAGAAAGGCGTGCAGCTTGAACTTGGTGATGAGGAGGACGATGACGGCGATGCCGACGAGGACGGCGATTCCCAGCTGGGCGTGACCGGCCGACGTGATCGGGTCGACGGGATCCGCTGCCAGCATCTCGACGCTGAGACTGGTCACGGAGGCTTCCTTTGCGTGCGTGTGTTGGCCGTACGTTTGTTTATCCGGGTATGCCAGATACGGCCCGGGGACGGGGCGGAGGGGATGGAGAGGGGGACGGGGCGGGCGCTAGCGCTGCACTTCGAGCCGTCGCAGTACGGCGACGGCACGCTCCGTGACGGTCTCGGGGTCCGGGGTGATGTCCACCGCGACACCGTTCTCGTCCGGTTGCAGCGGTTCGAGGGTGGCCAGCTGCGAGTCGAGCATCTTGCTGGTGAAGAAGTGGCCCTTACGGGCCTCCATCCGCTGGGCGATCTGATCGCGATCGCCGGTGAGATGGAGGAAGAAGACGTCGGGGGCGGCGGCGCGGAGCCGGTCGCGGTAGGCGCGCTTGAGTGCGGAGCAGCTGACCACTCCACCGCCCACGGAGTGTTCGTGGGCCCACGCGCCGATGGCGTCCAGCCAGGGTCGGCGGTCGTCGTCGTCGAGCGGGACACCGGCCGACATCTTGGCGATGTTGGCCGGGGGGTGGAAGTCGTCGGCCTCGGCGTACGGAACGCCGAGCTCGGCTGCCAGCCGCTCGCCGACCGTGGACTTGCCCGTACCGGACACGCCCATGACGACGACAACCTGGGGGGTCTGCATCGATACCTCGCTGTCTTCTCCGGCGCTGTCTTCTTCGACCTCGGCGCCGCGGCACACTCAACCCCACAGGTACGACGTATTCAAGAGTCCGTGACCTAAAAGTCATACTTATTTGGGGTGCGGCTCGCCACGTAGGCTGAGCCCATGGACAACCAGGGGCGGGGACAGCACGCGCGTGTGCTGGCATCCCTCGGGCCCGCGATCACCGCAGGCGAATATCCACCAGGCACCGTGCTGCGTACGGACGAGCTGGAACAGCGCTTCGACGTCTCCCGGACCGTCGTACGCGAGGTGGTGCGCGTCCTGGAGTCCATGCACATGGTGGAATCCCGCCGCCGGGTCGGGGTCACGGTGCGCCCGGCCGACGAGTGGGACGTCTTCGACCCACAGGTCATCCGCTGGCGGCTGGCGGGCGCCGACCGGCCGCGCCAGCTGCGCTCGCTGACCGCGCTGCGCTCGGCGATCGAACCGGCCGCGGCGGCGCTGGCCGCCGAGCACGCCACCCCCGAGCAGTGCGCCGAGCTCACCGAACACGCGCTCAACATGGTGGCCACCTCACGCGGCCAGCAGCTGCCCGCCTACCTGATCCACGACATCGCGTTCCACCGGGTGATCCTCAAGTCCTCGGGCAACGAGATGTTCGCGCGCCTCGGCGACGTGGTCGCGGAGGTGCTGACGGGGCGCACCGAGCACCAGGTGATGTTCAGCGACCCGGACCCGGAAGCGGTCACCCTGCACGTACGGGTCGCCGAGGCCGTACGGGCGCGGGACGCGGCGCTGGCGGAGGCGTACACGCGGGAGATCACGGTCGGCGCGCTGCGGGAGCTGGACATCCTGGCGCCGTAAGGACGTGCTGGGCCTAGCGCCCCAGTACCCCGCCCGCGGCCCCCGCCGGCCAGCGCTCGTACCACCGCTGGTCGGCCTCCAGCTGCGCGGCGAGCGAGATCAGCCGCGGCTCGCTGTTGGCGGGGCCCAGGAGCTGGGCGCCGAGCGGCAGGGTGCCGTCCTCGCCGACGAATCCGGCCGGTACGTTCACGGCCGGCCACCCCAGGACGTTCCACGGCCAGGCGTACGGGCAGGCCGCGATCGTCGCGCGGTCGGTGTGCCAGGAGTTCAGCTCGGCCAGGGCCCCGATCCGCAGCGGTGGCGTCGCGGTCGTCGGGGAGAGCACCACATCGAAGCCGTAGCCGTCGCGGTCGCCGTCGCGCGAGAAGATCGCCCCGACCCTGCGCCGCAGCGGCTCTTCGGCGGCTCGGGCCAGGCGCAGCGGCCGCCCGCCCAGGAGCCTGCCGTGCCGGACGGCGGTGAGGGTGCGTACGTCCAGCAGGGCCCGGTCCGGGACGTGTCCGGACCACTCCCACAGGCCCACCATCGCCCGTGGCAGAAAGGACAGGCCGACCCCGGCCCCGTAGCGCGGCTCGGCCGCCACGACGTCGTGGCCCAGGGCCGCGAGCCGCTCGGCGAGCCGCAGGACGGCGGCCCGGACGACCGGGTCGAGGTGCTTGTGCGTACCGGTGAAGGGGGGTTTCAGGGAGAGCGCGATGCGCAGCCGCCCCGGGTCGCGGCGTACGGCGGAGAGCACGTCCACGGGCGGCGGCTGGTGCAGATCGCCCGGGCGGTTGCCGGTCGCCGCGTGCAGCAGCAGGGCGGCGTCCTCGACGGTGCGGGCGAGGGGGCCGTTGCAGGTGATGCCGTTGAACGCCTCGGCGTACGGCCAGGTGGAGATCCGGCCGCGCTGCGGTTTGATGCCGATCAGATGGCTCCAGGCGGCCGGGATACGGACCGAACCGGCCCCGTCCGAACCGAGCGCGGCGGGCACCAGACCCGCGGCCACAGCGGCCGCGGCTCCGCCGGAGGAGCCGCCCGGGGTGTAGTCCGGGTTCCAGGGATTGCGTGTCACGCCGAAGGCGGGCCCTTCCGTGAACGGCCACTGCCCCAGCTCTGGTGTGTTCGTCTTGCCCACGATGACGGCACCGGCGGCCCGCAGCCGCCGCACCACCTCGGAGTCCTCGGTCTTGGGCGGGAACTCCCCGCAGCACCCGAAGGCGGTCGGCTCGCCCGCCACGTCCGTATCGTCCTTGACCGCGATCGGCACCCCCAGCAGCGGCAGCCGTTGCCCGGCCGCCAGCAGCCGGTCGGCCTCGTCGGCCTCGCGGAGCGCGGCCTCGGCGCGTACCCGCCGGAAGGCGTTGAGCGTGCCCTGTGTCCCGGCGATACGGACCAGCGCCCGCTCGACCAGCGCACGGGAGGACACCTCACCGCCGGCCAGCGCGCGGACCTGCTCGCTCAAGCCTTTCGGAATGACGCTGGTCACGGCGGACCTCCTCGACTCGCTTCGCCCGCGCCCGGCGGGCTGGAACCGGTGCTCGTGAGTTCGGCCACTCCCCCTTTACCGCACGGGACGCCCATGCGCACCCTGGGCGGGGTGACGGCTGCCTCATGCCGAATCATCGCTGAGCGACAAGGACACCCGCATGACCGACATCGCGGCACGCCGCACCCGTTTCCTGCCTCGTACCGGCGGACCGTCCGAAGACGGGCCGCTGGAGACCATCCTCGGCTGGGTTCTGACCGTCTGCATCGCGATGCTCACCGTCCAGCTCGGGCTGCTGTAGCCGCGACGGCCGTCTCCTCGCCGCCGCGCAGCCGGCGGTCGAAGAACGCCACGACGGGCGTACGCGGGCCGTCCGCCGAAGCCGCCAGGTTTCCGTCCAGATCGGCGATCGCCGTGATCCTCGGATCGTCGTACAGGGTCGCCAGGTCCGCGGGGCGGCCCACCGCCCTGGCCCTTGTGGACCGGCCGACCAGCCCGACCCTGGACAGGTCCAGTACGCCGGGGGCGAGCGAGATCAGCTGGTCGAGTACGAACCGGACGTCCGCCACCCGGTCGTCCGCCATCCCGGCGTCCGCCATCCCGGCGTCCGGCAACCCGGCCGCCCGCGCGTCGTCGTGGACGATGGTCACGACCACATAGCCGTGCGAGGCCAGCTCCTCGGCGAGCGGGCTGGGCGCATACGCCTCGCCGACGCCGGGCGAGTGGAGCACCACCGGGCGCGGGCCGCTGGGGTCCAGCGCGGGCGGGGCGTCCTCGTGGACGAAGGTCCCCGGGGTCCGCTCGTACCGCTCGACCTCACGGGCCGGGTAGCGGACGTCGACCATCAGCTCGCGGAACGGCTTGGACCGCACCCCGGGCTCGGGCCGGTCGCGGTCGACCAGGGGCAGGGAGACCATGCCGACGGGGTCCGGGCCGGTCGGCGCCGCCATGCCCGCTGAGGCGGGGGCGGGGGCGGGGGCCGGGGCGGCGAGCGGGGCGGAGGCGGTCGGTTCGCTGCGGTGCGGCCCACGGCCGGTGGTGTATGTCGTCATGTGTTAAAGGATTCCGTGTCGGGCCGCTCGCCACCATGTGGGGAGCCCGCCGTCCTCGGGTGGAGTTGAGTGCACCTTGCCCCGGGACGCGAGTCCTGCGATGAACCGGCTCCGTCCAGTACGCTGTACTCCATCGTTATAAATAGTGAACTACACAGGGAGACGCGAACCGTGACACTCGACGCGGCGAAATGGCTCGACTCGGCCACCATCGACCCGGCCGTCCTCGCGCTGCGCCCCGACTACCGCGCGCTCCTCATCACCGCCGAGGGGCTGCGCCCCGGCCCCAGCGACGACTTCAGCGAGGGCATGCTCGCGGCGGCGGAGGCCACGGCGCGTGACCTGCTGGGCGACGGGCCTGTGGAGGAGCATCCGCACCTCGCCGCCTGGCGCGAGGCGTTCCGCGCCTTCGGCGCGAAGCCGCAGCGCACGCGGCCCAGCGCGGAGGCGCTGCTGCGCCGGGTGGCCGCCGGGCTGCCCCGGGTGGACCGGCTCACCGATATCTACAACGCGATCTCCGTCGCCCATGTCCTGCCGCTCGGCGGCGAGGACCTGGACCACTACGCCGGACCGGCGCGCCTGGTCCGCGCCGCCGGCGACGAGACCTTCGAGACCACGGCCGGCGGCGAGGCCGTCGTGGAGCACCCCGCGCCGGGCGAGGTGGTCTGGCGCGACGACGCGGGGGTCACCTGCCGCCGCTGGAACTGGCGCCAGTGCACCCGCACCCGGCTGACCCACGCCACCACCCGCGCCATGTTCGTCCTCGACGCCCTCGGCCCCATGGACGACGCCGCCCTGACCGCCGCCGGGGACGCGCTCACCGCGGCCCTGACGGACGCCTGCCCGGGCGTACGGATCCACTCGCGGCTGGTCACGGGCTCGCCGCAGCCGCTCACGGACTGACGGCCCCGCCTCGCGCCGCCTCGCCCCGTCACGCGGCAATACCCCACCACACCGCCCACGGTACGAAGCCGACCGCGGCCAGCCCGACCGGCGCCAGACGCAGCCAGGCCGCCCAGCTCGACGTCAGCCGTCGGCGCCGGAGTGCGACGGCCGAGACACCGGCGGACACCACCACGGCGACGGCAAGCCCCTGTGCCACCAGCCACAGAGCCGGACGGCCCCACACCACGGGCGCGGTCGCACCGTTCCCCGCGACGAACACGGCGATCGAACAGGCCACGGTCGTCACGACCGCCAGCAAACCGAGCCCGGCCAACCACCGCACCGGGCGCAGGACCGGGCCCCGGCGCAGGAGGGCGCTCACCGGATAGGCGGCGAAGCCGAGGAGGAGCAGCGCCGGGGCGAGCCAGGCATACCAGACGTGGCCAGGTACGGGGGTGGTGGCGAGTGCCTGCCCGGGTGCGGGCGCGGCGCTCGACGCCGGTGGGTGGCCGGCGGCCACGGCCCGTACCCATGAGGTCATGGTCTGCGCATAGCGCGGGGTCAGCTCCCCCAGCTCCTTGCCATGGAAGCGCGGGCCGCCGATCCGGTCGAACCCGTCCGACGTGCGGTGCCCGTTGTGTGCACCGCCGGCGACGAAGCCGATGACGGCGTGCTGGTTGCCCGCACGGGCCAGGGCCTCGCGGAAGATCCGTGCGCTCTCCTGGGGCGGCACCTGCGTGTCGTGATCACCCCACAGCGCCAGTACCGGCGTTCGGTGGAGCTGCTCCAGCACCGGCAAGGGGTCATAGCCAGCCGCGGGGAACAGGCCGGTCGAGCCCAGGAATTGGGCGGCGGGGCCGGCCACGGTGCGACGGAACGGTCCGCCCACCCCTTGGTGGCGCAGATGCGTGGCGAGGTTCCAGGTCTCGGTACGCAGCGGGTCGTAGCCGGAGCCGCCGATGGTGACGACGAACGCGACGTCGGTCGAGCGCGATGCGGCCAGCGGCGCCACCCAGCCCCCCTCACTGAACCCCCACAGCCCGACTTGGCGTGGGTTCACCCCGGTCCTGGACCGCAACAACCGCACTCCGGCCAGCGCGTCGTCGGCCAGCAGGCCGAAGTCCCGGTGGAGCAGGGAGTAGCCGACGGTCCGCTTGTCGTAGACGAGCGTGGTGATCCCGGCCCGGGCGAACGCCTCGGCCTCCTGCCGGTACTCCTCCCGGGGCCCGGAGCCCGAGCCGCCGACGAGCACGATGCCAGGTTCCGGGCCGGATGCTCCGTCCCTGCTGAGGACGGTGCCGTGCAGGACGAGCCCACCCCCGCCCCGGAAGGTGACGTCCTGGCGGACCAGCCCGTCCCCGCGGGCGTACGCCATGGGCGCGGCCAGCAGGAGGAGGGCAGCGGCCAACACCCCGGCCAACAAGGCCAGTCCGGCGCGTATCGGTGATCTGGACGTAGCCGAGAGCAGCACGGCGTGCGTTCCCCTTCGTTGTCGGTTGGGCCGCGTGCGGTCAGTCGGTCTCGGGAATTCCGAGCAGCCGGACGAGCACGGTCCGCGCCTCGGGCGCGTTCCCCGATTCCGGAGCCGAGTACCGGTAGAGGAGCGCGATGTACTCTTCGAAGAACGCGCGGAGTTGGGCGGGATCGACCCGGAGCGTGGCGCGCGAGAAGAGCGCCGCGTCAGCCCAAGGCCCCAGCGTGTCGCGCGCCTCCTCGAACCGCCGGGCGGAGTCGATCAGTTCGGCGAGGTTGAGCCGATGCATCTCGGTCAGTGCCTCACGCATCTCCGGCGTCTGTCGGCTGTACGGCGGGTACCGCCGGTCCCCCGGCACCGCCCGCCACCACCGCTCCCGCCCCTTCGCCAACTCCGGGACCTCCTCGACCAAGCCGTGCTTGGCCAGCTGCCGCAGGTGGTAGCTGACCAGCCCCGTACTCTCGCCCAACTCGCGTGCCAGCGCGGCAGAGTTGGCCGGTCCCCGGCGCAGACATCGCTCGATCTTCTGCCGCATCGGGTGCGCGAAGGCGCGCAGCGCCTCGACATCGGCGATCTCTTGAGCAGGCGGTTGTTCGGCCACACCAGAAGGCTACGAGTTGCAAAGAGCATTTGCAAGGAGCCCTTGCAACTCTTGAGCGCGGACCGAGCCGCGGGCCGCGGCGGGCGCACTCCCGCGCCGATATGCCGGATGAGGCGCCTGTGTCCGCGTTTCGGATGTGGTGGCGCGCGTCGGGCTGGAGGCGCGCGAGCGCGACGAACGGGCCGGCGACCGCTGGACGGCATGGTCCGGACGCCGCGTGCGGGCATCGTCTCGCGCCTTCGGCGCAAAACGGCCGGCAGCAGGAAGGGGAGCGGGCGCCGGAGCGGCCCAACTCCCCCGCCCCCGCCCCGCCTCAGTCCACGCCGAGCCACCTGAGCGCCGCGGTGGTCACCGCTGCCGCCAGCACCGTGGCGAGGAACGGCGCCCGCCGGGCCGCCAGCGCCCCGCCCACCAGCACCCCGGCGGGCCGGGCCCAGCCGGCGAAGGCGTGGTCGGCGGTGAGGGAGGAAGTGGCGACCAGCGCGCACAGGAGCACGGTCGCGGATACGGACAGCACTCGCCGGGCCCGTTCGCCCAACTCGATGCGGTCCGAGAGCAGCGGGCCGGACAGCCGTAGCCCGAAGGTGCCGACGGCCAGCAGCAGTACGGTCAGCGGAGTCATGTACGGCCCTCCGTCCCCGGCGCGCCATACGACCCGCCGGTGCCGCCACCCGGCGCGGCCACCACCCCCGCCAGGGCCACCAGCACGGGCAGCCCGCCGGGCAGAAACGGCGTGCAGGCCAGGGCGATCGCGGCGCCGAGCAGCGCGGCCCGGCGGGTGCGTGGCTCGCGCAGCGCCGGGAGGACCAGGGCCAGCAGGACCATCGGCTCGGCCGCGTCCAGGCCCAGCGCGCCCGGATCGCCCATGGCCCGTCCGGCCACCACGCCCAGCAGGGTGCCAAGGTTCCACATCACGTACAGCAGCGCGCCGCAGACGAAGAACGCGGCTCTGCGCCGCGCCGGTTCGCCCTGTGCCAGGGCGAACGCCGCCGACTGGTCGACCAGCGCATGGCTGCCCAGCAGCCGGGCCGGCCACCGTACGCCGCCCAGCACATCGGCGACGGCCAGGCCGAACAGCAGCAGCCGGGCGTTGAGCACCAGCCCGGCGGCCACGGCGGCGGCCGTTCCGCCGCCGCCGAGCGCGATGTCCAGCGCGGCGAGCTGCGCCCCGGCGGCGAACACCGTCAGCGACATGGTGAGCGGCACCCAGGCCGGTTCGCCGCGGGAGACCGCGATCGCCCCGAAGGACACGCCCACGACGCCGATGGCGACACCCACCATCGCGATATCGCGCAGCAGCCACCGTTCCAGCGGGACCGTTTTCCACAACGAACGCATGGACGATATGGTGAACAAACCATCGGTCGTTCGTCAAGGAGAACGCATGGACCGACAGAGCGAACGAGCCCAGCCGGCCCGCCCCCCGCTGGAACGGATCGCGGCCTCGATCCGCAAAGAGCGCGGCCGGGCCGGGCTGTCCCTGTCCGAGCTGGCCAAACGCGCTGGAATCGCCAAGTCCACGCTGTCCCAGCTGGAGTCAGGCGCGGGCAACCCCAGTGTGGAAACGCTCTGGGCGATCAGTGTCACGCTGGATGTGCCGTTCAGCAGGCTGGTCGACCCGCCGCGCCCCCCGGTGACCGTGCTGCGCCACGGCGAGGGCATCGCGGTGCCGTCCGAGCGCTCGAACTATGTGGCCACCCTGCTGGCCTCCAGCCCGCCGAACGCCCGCCGGGACATCTACCTCGTACATGTGGAGCCCGGCCCGCCGCGCGAATCCGATCCGCATCAGCCGGGCACCGTGGAACACGCGGTGGTCAGCGCCGGGCGTGTGCTCATCGGCCCCAGCGAGGAGCCGGTCGAGCTGGGGCCGGGCGACTACATCGCCTATCCCGGGGACGCCCCGCATATCTGCCAGGCCCTCGAACCCGGCACCGTCCTGACCCTGACCATGGAGCACACGTAGACCATGGAGCACACGTAGCACCGGAGTTCCGGCCGCTCAGCCGCCGCCGAGGTCCCGCGCCAGCTGCTCCGCCTCGTCCCGGTCGAACGACCCGGTGATCTGGACATTGCCCCCGGGAATGGCGGAAGCGACGGTCGGGGCGGACAGCAGCTTGTCGCCGCGCACCATCGCCAGCCGGTTCCGCGGGGGCTGCTCCTGGGCGAGCTTGCCCGTCAACTCGCCGAAGCGCTTGGCGTCCGCGTCGGCGAGGTCGATGGTCACGATGAAGCCATTGGCGTACTGCGTGTCGAAGGTCGCCTTCGCCGACTCGGTCCGGCGCACGGTCATCCCGCCGTCCGGATCGAGGTAAAGGCACGACGGCGCGGCCTCGGTCGCCCCGCCCGACGCCGTCCCGCCCGTCCCGGTCGCCCCGCCCGTCTTGCCCGTCGGCGTGTCCGTGTACGCGTCGGCGGCGCCGCTCGGGCAGGCCCCGGGCTCCTCCCGCTCGACCGGGAGGAACTTCACCGGCGGCCCGCTCACCACGCCACCCGCGGCGCCGCCGCCCTCGCCGTCTCCGCCCCCGGGTGCCGACGGGGCCTTCTTCGGCGGGTCGAAGGCCCCACCAATGGCGCCGCCCCTCTCACCCGCGCCGTCACTGCCGCCGTCGTCGCACCCCGTCGCGGCCGACGCCGCCAGCAGCAGCCCCGCCACCGCAACGCCCCGCGCCCGCACCCATCCGGTCCTCATCTCGGCCCGCCCCCCGTGGTTCTCAAATCCTGTGGCCCAAGTCGGCCCTGAAAGTAGAGCAGAATCCGCGCCCCGGTCAGAAGGCATCGGCGGGGACATACGTACCCCATACGTCCCGCAGCGCATCGCAGACCTCCCCCAGCGTGGCGCGGGCGGCGAGCGCGTCCTTCATCGGGTAGAGGACGTTCGCCGCCCCCGCCTCGCTCTCGGCGGCCTTCTTGAGCGCGGACAGCGCCGCGCCCACCGCCGTACGGTCGCGCTCGGCGCGCAGCTTCGCCAGGCGGTTGCGCTGCTGTTCCTCGATGGCCGGGTCCACGCGCAGCGGCTCGTACGGCTCTTCCTCCTCCAGCCGGAAGCGGTTCACACCGACGACCACCCGATCGCCCGTGTCGGTCTCCTGGGCGATGCGGTAGGCGTTGCGCTCGATCTCCTCCTTCTGGAAGCCCTGTTCGATGGCGGCCACGGCGCCGCCCAGGTCCTCGACCCGCCGCAGCAGATCGAGGGCGGCGGCTTCGACGGCGTCGGTCAGCGATTCGACGGCGTACGAACCGGCGAGCGGGTCGACCGTGGCGGTCACATCCGTCTCGAGGGCCAGCACCTGCTGGGTGCGCAGCGCGAGGCGGGCGGACTTGTCGGTCGGCAGCGCGATGGCCTCGTCGTAGGCGTTGGTGTGCAGGGACTGGGTGCCGCCGAGGACCGCGGCGAGCCCCTGGACCGCGACCCGCACCAGATTCACCTCGGGCTGCTGGGCGGTGAGCTGGACGCCCGCCGTCTGGGTGTGGAAGCGCAGCATCTGCGACCTCGGGTCGCGGGCGCCGAACTCCTCGCGCATGACCCGCGCCCAGATCCTGCGCGCCGCCCGGAATTTGGCGGCCTCTTCGAGGAGCGTCGTACGGGAGACGAAGAAGAAGGACAGGCGGGGGGCGAAGTCGTCGACCGCCATGCCCGCGGCGAGGGCCGTACGGACGTACTCGATGCCGTCGGCCAGCGTGAAGGCGATCTCCTGCGCGGGCGAGGCGCCCGCCTCGGCCATGTGGTAGCCGGAGATGGAGATGGTGTTCCAGCGGGGGATCTCGGCCCGGCAGTACTTGAAGACGTCCGCGACGAGCCGCAGCGAGGGGCCCGGCGGGAAGATGTAGGTGCCGCGCGCGATGTACTCCTTGAGCACGTCGTTCTGAATGGTCCCGGTCAGATCCCGGGCCGCCACGCCCTGCTCCTCGCCGACGAGTTGGTAGAGCAGGAGCAGCAGGGCCGCTGGGGCGTTGATGGTCATGGAGGTCGAGACGCGGTCCAGCGGGATGCCGGCGAACAGCGTCCGCATGTCCTCGATCGAGTCGATGGCGACGCCGACCTTGCCGACCTCGCCGTGGGCGAGCGGGGCGTCGGAGTCATAGCCCATCTGGGTGGGCAGGTCGAAGGCGACGGACAGGCCCGTCGTGCCGTGCTCGATGAGCCGGCGGTAGCGGGCGCTGGACTCGGCGGCGGTGCCGAAGCCCGCGTACTGGCGCATCGTCCAGGGGCGGCCGGTGTACATCGAGGGATAGACCCCGCGGGTGTACGGGTATGCACCCGGCTCGCCCAGCGCCTCCTCCGGGTCCCGGCCGGCCAGCGCCTCGGGCCCGTACACCGGCTCGATGGGGAAGCCCGACTCCGAATCGCGCGCCATGGGTTCACGTCTCCTGCTGGTCCGGTGTCCACCACTGGGGATGGAGCCCTCCTCACAGCATGCGCCGATGTTCGCCGGGCGGCAGCCCCGGGAAGCATGGAAGACGGATAGCGACAGCGAACTGCGAACACAAGACCGGGGCAGAGACGGGACTGGGGGGTTGGGGAGGATGCACCGGATATCGGTGGCTGGTACGGCGCTCGCCACGGCTGCGGTGGCGACGCTGGTCACAGGGTGCAAACAGCAGGACATGGCCGACGCCGGGCATGCGCGGGCGAGGCCGGAGGTGCGTACGAGCCACAGCGCGCCCGCCCATGCGGCACCGGCGAAGCCGCGGCCGCACAGGACCTGGCACAAGCCGACGTACAAGCCACGTCCCACGCATCGGGCCGTGCCACCGCGGCGGACCGCCCCACCGGCGCCCGCCGCCGTGATCGCCTTCGGGACGAGCAGTGAGCGGGTGCGCGAGTTACAGGCGCGGCTGCGCGCGCTCGGTCTCTTCGGCCGCAACCCGACCGGCTACTACGGCACGGTCACCCGCTCCTCGGTGCTGGCCTATCAGCGCGGCCACGGCCTGTCGGCCACCGGCTCGGTCGACCGCCGCACCTGGAACTCGCTGCGCACGGCCACCAAGCGGCCCACGCGCGACGAGCTGTATCCGCCGACCACCAACCCGCTCGCCAAGCCCGATCCGCGCTGTATGACCGGGCGGGCGCTGTGCATCAGCAAGACGAGCCGGACGCTGGCCTGGATGGTCAACGGCAAGGTCGTCTCGGCGATGGATGTGCGGTTCGGCTCGCAGTACACCCCGACGCGGGAAGGGCAGTTCCAGGTCGACTTCAAGAGCCGCGACCACGTCTCGACGATCTACC
This sequence comes from Streptomyces sp. NPDC059679, assembly GCF_042734105.1. Taxonomy (NCBI): domain Bacteria; kingdom Bacillati; phylum Actinomycetota; class Actinomycetes; order Kitasatosporales; family Streptomycetaceae; genus Streptomyces; species Streptomyces sp. NPDC059679. The sequence goes on from NZ_JBHWES010000038.1 coordinate 81,239, forward strand.
ACACCCCCATGCCGTACGCGATGTTCTTCAGCGGCGGTCAGGCGGTGCACTACTCGGCGGACTTCGCCGCCCGCGGCTACAGCGGCGCCTCGCACGGCTGCGTCAACGTACGGGACAAGGCCAAGATCGCAAAGCTCTTCGACCAGGTCCGGACGGGTGACAAGGTCGTGGTCTACAAGTAGGCCACACGTAGGCCACAAGCGGGCCCAAAGAGAAGGGCGCGGGCAGGGCCGGGGGAACGTGCCCTGCCCGCGCCATATGCGCGGAGCCGTCGGTACGGGGGGAACCTCGGCTCCCGCGCGCCGGCCGATGACCAGTCGGCCCGTTTCTTACAGCGTCACCGCCGAAAAAAACGTCACACCCTGTTTCCGGACCCTCAGTGGGCCGAGCCGGTGGCGTCGTCCGCCACACCGCCGGCGGTGTCACCAGCGCCGTCACCGGTGCTGTGCCCGGTGCTGTCACCTGCGACGTCGTCAGCGCTCTCGGTCGCGTCGTCGACGGTCGAGGTCGGGTCGGCGGTCACCGGGTCGGAAGGATCAGACGGGTCAGAAGGGTCGGACGGGGGTGGTGGCGGAGGCGGAGGAGGGGGCACCGGGATGTTGTCAGTGCCCGTGCCCCCGTCCCCTTTTCCCTGGTCGCCCCCACCGCCGTTGTCGTTGTCGCCGCTGCCGGAGTCGCCGCCCTGACCGCTGTCGCCGTTCCCGCTGTTGTCGCCGCTGCTGTCGCCGTTGTCACCGTCGTTGTCGCCGCTGCGCGGGGTCCCCTCGCTGGTGCCCCCGTTGTTGACGACCGCGACGCAGTAACCGTGGATCCCGGTCGCGCTGCCCGCCGCCTTCTCCAGCTTGCTCAGGTCCTTGGCGTCGACGGCCTCGGCATCGCCGCTCTCCGCCGCCAGATAGTCGCGGCAGACGTTGAGCGCCCAGCCGCCCGCGTTCGAGTCCGGCGCCGAGGGGTCGCCCTTGCCGTTGTTCCCCTCGCCCTTGCCGTCCGTGCCACCCTCGGCCTCATGGCCCTGGCCGGGTGACGTCGGCGAGCCGCCGGAACCGTGCCGGCCCCCGCCGCTGGCATCGTTGTCGGCTGATCCTCCGGTTCCGGGCGTCGTGCCGTCCGGGGAGATGTTGGGCTCGGCCGACTTCCCAGTGGTGTCGGCCGGCATGCTCACCGAGGGGCCAGGCGCGCTGTCCTGCGGCCCGAAAGGCAGCACGCCCGCGGCCGTCGCGACCGCGAATCCGCTGAGCGCGCAGCCGGCCAGCGCGGCGACCAGTCCCATATGCAGCGGTCTGCGCAGCCGCGCCTGACCGTTCGACGGGCCCGCCATCCGGAACGTCCTGCGGGGTCTCGAGCCGCCGTCGGCGCCCAACCGTACGCTGCGCAGCGCCGCCCGGCCGACCCGGCCTGCCTTCCCAGCCCGCGCCGTCTGCTCCGCCTGCTCGGCCCGTACCGCGCGGAACGCGGCCAGCGCGGCCTCCTCGCCCGGCAGGGGCTTGCCGTCGTCGGTGCCGTCCGTCGCTATCGGGCGGGACATCTCGGCCACGGCGTCGAGCACGGCGGCCAACCGCTCCGCTTCGCTCCGCGACTGGCTCGACCAGCCGTTCTGTCCGGCGGTCCGTCCGGCGCTCTGTCCGCCGTTCTGCCCGGCTTCGCGGTCGCCGGGTTGCGCCCAGGCCGGCTCACCACGAAGCAACCGCTCCGCCGCATCGTCATCCAGCCAGCTGTAGCGGTGGTCGTCGGCCATCACATGTCCTTCTGCGTCGGAGCGCCGGAATCCGTCACACCAGCGGACCTCGCGGTCCCTCTGCGTGACTCCCGCTGCAGCGGGATCCCGTCCAGTACCCCTTGTTCGGCCCCCTTCCCCGCGTCGAGCAGGTCGGCCAGACGCCGCAGGCCCCGGTGGGCGGCGGTGCGCACCGCGCCGGGGCGTTTGCCGAGCACCGCGGCCGCGCTCTTGGCGTCGAGCCCGAGGACCACCCGCAACACCACCGCCTCGGCCTGGTCGTGCGGCAGCTGGGCGACCAGCCCGAGGGCTCGGCCGGTGCCCAGCGCCTCCAGCGCCTGGTCCGCGGTGTCCGCGTCGGACGCCCGGCCCTCCAGCTCGGTCTCGTCGCCGCCGATCGCCGGGCGCCGCCCACGCATCCGTATGTGGTCGAGCGCCCGGTTCCGGGCTATCCGCGCGGCCCAGCCGCGGAAGCGGTCGGCGTCGCCGCTGAACCTGGCCAGGTCGCGGGCTATCTGCAGCCACGCCTCGGAGGTGATGTCCTCCGCGTCGCCGTCGCCGACCAGCGTCCGTACGTACCCGAGGAGGCGAGGGTGGACCGCCCGGTACACGGTCCGGAAAGCGGTCTCGTCTCCGTCCTGCGCCGCGCGCACCGCGGCTGTCAGTTCCGCGTCGTCCCCCTGCACGCCCTCTACCTGCCCCACTCGGAGAAACGGAGGTCCAACGATGCCGTAGCCGAGGCTAGCCGTGGCCATAGGGCGGGTACTGCTGGTTCGCCGGACCGGGCGGGCCGTAGGGAGGTGTGGGGGGCGTGCCGTAGGGCGGGGCAGGCGTGCCGTACGGAGCGGCCGGCGGCGTGCCATAGGCCGGGGCGACGCCCCCGACCTGCGGCGGAAGCGAGGCGCGCTGCTCCTGCATCGCGGTGATCTGCCGGACGAGCAGCAGCGCCAGGATGGCCGCGGCGATGAAGACGACGACCGCGAACATATCGAGCGCGAGGATGCCGTGCAGGTCGTCGAGGTCGCTCCTGGCCTCCGAAAGGCTCGGCTGGTAGGTGTCGCTCTCGACCTTGCTCCGCAGCGTGTTGTACCGGATCGTGCCGACGGCGTTGGCGACGAGGCCGACGATCCAGGTCACCCACCATCCGTTGAGCAGTCCGCGGCGCACATTGTGCGGCCCCTGGGGGGAGCTGGCCCGCCAGATGTCGTTGGCGATCTGCTTGGGGAACCAGAGGTTGACGACCGGGGTGAACCAGGAGCCCGCGGCCCAGCCACTGCTGAACCGGTGCTGCCCGGGGGCGAACACCTCGGCGTTCAGCCGCAGCCGGCGGAACCAGATGGCCCATACGATGACGATCGCGACCATGAGGCAGAAGTAGATGGCCGCCGCGCCCGTATAGAAGTCGTCGGCGTCGTCGAGGTCCTTCACGGACACGAACGAGCCGTCGAGCATGTCCCCGATGACGCCGTACTGGTCACCACGCGCCACGAGAAGAAGGATGAGGGAGGGGATCGCCACACCGAAGAGCACCACCAGTGTGGTCGACAGCCCGCGCCGCAGATCCACGCCTCCGGCCGGCATCCCCATGCCCGGGGCGGCCGGGTAGGCGAGCGGCGGTGCGGCCGGTATGGGCCCCTGCTGGGGAGGGGCATACGGCTGAGGCTGCTGGGGTGGCTGCTGATCGAGCTGTTGCTGGTAGGTCCCGCATGCTGCGCAGCGCCCGTCGGGGCCGACGGCCACGGCGCGGCAGTTCCCGCACGGATACATTTTTTGGAGTCCCCCTGAAAACGTGGCCCCTTTTCGGCCACGCAAGGAATAAACAACACCGCGCCCACAGCGCGGACCTGCACGTTACGGGGATTCGACCGGTCACGTCCAGAGCCGTACCGGGCGTCGGACCCGGCCCGGGTGGATCGGTCCGGTCTCGATCTCGTCCGCGGGAGGTGTGACGGATTCGGGGCGTGCGACGCTGTAGGGAGTACGGGTCCTTCGCGGGCCCGCACCGGACGACGGTCGGGGCCTCTCCTGTGGGGGGTGGCGGCCCCGACCGTCCTTCCTTTGGGCGAGGGCCCGTTCTTGAGGTCCGGGCGAGGGCCCGCTCAGGGGGCCGCGGAGCTCACGTCGTCAGCCGGTCGTAGAGCGCGACGAAATTCTTCCAGCTCAGGGACGGTTTCCCGGGATCCCACAGCCGTTGGGCCAGCGCCGCGAGCGGCAGCCTGATGCCGTTGGCCACCTGTGCCTGCGTCTGCGCGCCGGCGATGTCGCTCCACACCGCGAAGCGTGCGCCCGGCACCCGGGCGGGTCCGGTCAGCGACGGGTCGGAGACGGGCGTGGTGCCGCGCAGCACCGCCGGGGACCAGTCTTCGTATATACGTTCGCCGGTCGGGTAGCGGAAGTTGTTCGGCTGCCCCAGCACGTAATAGAGGTATTCGTCGTTGAGGTTCACCACCGTGCGCCCCTCACGCAAATACTCCGCCGGTGGTCTGGCCCCGGTCTCCCTGCCCGTCCAGTACTCGACCTGAATGGAACGGTCGGGGGTGACGACGCCGCCGGAGAAGAAGCCGTCGTTCCACGCCTTGGGCTGCTTGCCCAGCTGGCGCGCGACCGCGGCGCGGGCGTTGAGCCAGGCGGTGGCCAGGTCCTGGATGCGCCCCCGCGGCCCGTAGGCCAGCCGGGCGGCCGTGGCCAGGGCCGGATAGGTGGCCTCGGGGTTCCGCGACATCAGCGCGCCGTACTCGTCGCCGCCCAGATGCCAGTACGGACCGGGGAAGAGTGGCGCGAATTCGCGCATCAGATCGTCCACGATGCGGGCGGCGGCCGGGTTCGAGATGTCCACGGCGCCGCGGAACGCGGACCCGCTCGCGGTGCGCAGCTGGAGCGCGGGGTGCGCGCGGATGACCGCGCCGAGGTGGCCGGGCGAGTCGATCTCGGGGACGACGGTGATGTGCAGGCTCTGGGCGAGGCTGACGATCCGGCGCACCTCCTGCTTGGTGAGGTGCTGCGGGGCGACGATCTCCGGATGCGTGGAGCTCTGGATGCGGAAGGCCTGGTCGTCGGAGAAGTGCAGACCGAGCTGGTTGAGCTTGAGATCGGCCATCTCGCGCAGCCGGGCCTCGATCCACGCGGGCGAGTAGTACTTACGCGCGATGTCGAGGTTGAGGCCGCGCTGTGAGCGGTCCGGGGCGTCGCGGATGACGCCCTGCGGCACCCGGCCCCCGGAGCGCAGCGCCTGCTTGACGGTGCGGGTGCCGTAGAACACCCCGGCGTCGGCGGAGCCGGTGATCCGGGCCAGGCCGCCGCGCACGGTGAGGATGTACGCCTCGCGGCCGCCGCTCTGCTTGGGGTTCAGCGCGAGCTCCAGGTCGCCACGGCGTGCGGGGCCCGAGCTGACGCGAAGGCCCAGCTCACGGGCGATCAGCGCGGCCTCGTCGGCGAGCGGGCCACGCGTATTGGTGACGACGCGGCTGCCCGCGCCGGGCCGCCAGCCGGGGCCGGCCGCAGGGGCGAAGTGCCGGACGGACGGGATGGTGCGGGGCGCGGCGGGGAGCGCTGTCGGGCTGGCCGGTGGCCGGGGCGAGGTGGTGGTGGGGCGGGGGCTCCGGGTGGCCGGGGGACGGCTGGTCGGGGTGGGGCTGGCGGTGCTGGTCGGGCGGTGGCTGGTGGTGGCCGGGTGCCCGCCTTCGCCGCTCTGCTGCTGGCAGCCGGTGACCAGGGCGACGGCCGTGACGACCGTGACGGCGACGGCCGTGACGACGGGGGTGCCCGCCCGGCGGGCGGCGCTCGCACGGTCGGCCGTCTGTCGCCCTGGCCGCCTTATATACGGCGGTCCCATGGCACGGGCCGCTCTCTCACGCCGCTCGGACCTGTCGGCTCGCTCAGGCCCCTCAGATCTCTCTGGTCTCTCTGATCTCTCGGCTCTCTCATCGCGCTGACCTCCCGTTCCGGCCCTGTAGCGTCCATCGCATGCCGCGAAACCTCCCCTTCCGGGTGAATTTCGCACATCCTCCGGACAGCGACTGACACATATCGCTACCTTGAACTGCCGATCGCACCACTTCAACCCCTGGCGCCCGTTATCTCCCTCTCCGTGCCTCTTGCATCGCCCCTTCGAACACACGTGTCCAAGGAGCCCATGCTGTCCACCGCCCGCCTCGCCCGCCTCAACGCCGCCTCCGCCGGCGTCGCCGAGGACGTACTGCTCGCCTGCTGCGGCAGCCGCCGCTGGGCCCGGCTGCTCGTGGCGCACCGCCCCTATCCGGATCTCGACGCGCTGCTCGCGGCCGGCGACGAGGCCAGCTATGACCTCACCCCCGCCGACCTCGACGAGGCCCTGGCCGACGAGGCGGTGGTGGGACAGCTGCCGGCCGCCGACGGCCCGGGGGCGCTGGCCGCCCATACCGCACTGCGGGCCGCCCACGCGGAGTACGAGCGCCGCTTCGGACATGTCTTCGTGATCTGTCTGGATGACCTTCACCCCGACGAAATGCGCAATCGGGTGCTGGCCGAAATACATACCCGACTGGACAACGAGAGGGACGCCGAGCGGGTCAAGGCGGCCGACGAGCTGCGGCGTATCGCGCGCGGCCGACTCGCGCGGCTGATCGCGGGCCAATCTCAGATGTCCGGAATCAAACGGTTCCACCCCGCCTGATCTAGGCCGTGCGTGCCTGATCGATCACACTGAAGCCCCCCGGGCGAGCGAACCGACAACACGTCGCTACGATGGCCAGGGCCGGTGGACCGTACCCGGCCGGGCCCGACCGACAGAAGCCGGCAGGCCCCAATCCCCGTTTCCGGAGGGTTTTCCGTGCCGGCTGGAACGCTGTATCGCGGCCGGGAAGGCATGTGGTCCTGGGTGGCTCATCGAGTCACCGGCGTCCTCATCTTTTTCTTCCTGTTCGTCCACGTGCTGGACACCTCGCTCGTTCGCGTGTCGCCCGAGGCCTACGACGACGTCGTGGCGACGTACAAGAATCCGATCGTGAACGTGATGGAGTACGGCCTGGTGGCCGCCATCCTGTTCCACGCCCTCAACGGCCTGCGCGTCATCGCCGTGGACTTCTGGTCGAAGGGCCCGAAGTACCAGAAGCAGATGCTGTGGAGCGTCGTCGGTATCTGGGTCGTGCTGATGGCGGGTGCCTTCTACCCGATCCTGCAGCACACCCTGCGCGAGCTGTTCGGGAAGGGCTGACGCGAGATGTCCGCCGAGACCACCACCCCCGTGAACGACAGTGTCCACATGTATGACGTGGACCACCCCGCGCCGCTCATCGAGCCGCCGCGCGCCCGTACCCGTAAGACGCCGAAGGCGACCCGCACCAATTTCGAGATGTACGGATGGCTGTTCATGCGGCTGTCCGGCGTCCTGCTGGTCGTACTCGTCCTGGGCCACCTGCTGATCCAGCTGGTCCTCGACGGCGGCGTCTCCAAGATCGGCTTTGCCTTCGTGGCCGGCCGCTGGGCCTCGCCGTTCTGGCAGGCATGGGATCTGATCATGCTCTGGCTCGCCACGCTGCACGGCGCGAACGGCCTGCGTACGGTCATCAACGACTACGCGGAGCGGGACAACACCCGCCTGTGGCTGAAGGGGCTGCTCTACACGGCGGCAGGATTCACCATTGTGCTCGGCACTCTGGTGATCTTCACCTTCGACCCGAACATCCGCTAGGCCCCGGGGCTGAGGTATCCACTCATGAAGATCCACAAGTACGACACCGTCATCGTCGGCGCCGGCGGCGCCGGGATGCGCGCGGCCATCGAGTCGACGAAGCGCAGCCGCACCGCGGTGCTCACCAAGCTCTACCCGACCCGCTCCCACACCGGCGCCGCCCAGGGCGGCATGGCGGCCGCCCTCGCGAACGTCGAGGAGGACAACTGGGAGTGGCACACCTTCGACACGATCAAGGGCGGCGACTACCTGGTCGACCAGGACGCCGCCGAGATCCTGGCGAAGGAGGCCATCGACTCGGTCCTCGACCTGGAGAAGATGGGCCTGCCGTTCAACCGGACCCCGAACGGCACCATCGACCAGCGCCGCTTCGGCGGCCACAGCCGTAACCACGGCGAGGCCCCGGTCCGCCGGTCCTGCTACGCCTCGGACCGCACCGGCCACATGATCCTCCAGACGCTGTACCAGAACTGCGTCAAGGAGGGCGTGGAGTTCTTCAACGAGTTCTACGTCCTGGATCTGCTGCTGACCGAGGTCGACGGCGTCCAGCGCACCGCCGGTGTGGTGGCGTACGAGCTGGCGACCGGCGAGCTCCACGTCTTCCAGGCGAAGGCCGTCGTCTTCGCCTCGGGCGGCTGCGGCAAGTTCTTCAAGGTGACCTCCAACGCCCACACCCTGACCGGTGACGGCCAGGCGGTCGCCTACCGGCGCGGGCTGCCGCTGGAGGACATGGAGTTCTTCCAGTTCCACCCGACCGGCATCTGGCGCATGGGCATTCTGCTCACCGAGGGCGCCCGCGGTGAGGGCGGCATCCTGCGCAACAAGGACGGCGAGCGCTTCATGGAGAAGTACGCGCCGGTCATGAAAGACCTCGCCTCCCGCGACGTGGTCTCGCGCTCCATCTACACCGAGATCCGGGAGGGCCGCGGCTGCGGCCCCGAGGGCGACCACGTCTACCTGGACCTGACCCACCTGCCGCCGGAGCAGCTGGACGCCAAGCTGCCCGACATCACCGAGTTCGCCCGGACGTACCTGGGCATCGAGCCCTACACGGACCCGATCCCGATCCAGCCGACCGCGCACTACACGATGGGCGGCATCCCGACCAACGTCCTGGGTGAGGTGCTGTCCGACAACGACACCGTCGTGCCGGGCCTGTACGCGGCGGGCGAGGTGGCCTGTGTCTCCGTACACGGCGCCAACCGCCTGGGCACCAACTCGCTGCTCGACATCAACGTCTTCGGCCGCCGGGCCGGCATCGCCGCCGCGGAGTACGCCGCCGGGAACGACTTCGTCGAGCTCCCCGACGACCCGGCCACGTTCGTCCAGGGCCAGGTCGAGGGGTTGCGGAACGCCACCGGCAGCGAGCGGGTCGCCGAGGTCCGCAAGGCGCTCCAGGAGACCATGGACAAGAACGTCATGGTCTTCCGCACCGAGCAGACGCTGAAGGAGGCCGTCGAGGAGATCGGCCACCTGCGCGAGCGCTACAAGAACATCAGCGTCCAGGACAAGGGCAAGCGGTTCAACACCGACCTTCTCGAGGCGATCGAGCTGGGCAACCTGCTCGACCTGGCCGAGGTCATGGCCGTCTCCGCGCTGGCCCGCAAGGAGTCGCGCGGCGGCCACTACCGCGAGGACTACCCGAACCGCGACGACGTCAACTTCATGCGCCACACCATGGCGTACCGCGAGGTGGGCGCAGGCGGTTCCGAGTCCATCCGCCTCGACTACAAGCCGGTCGTGCAGACCCGCTACCAGCCGATGGAGCGTAAGTACTGATGAGCACCCCGACGCTTGACAAGCCCGCCGAGGCTCCGGAGGCGGCCGCGGCGACCGCTTCGCACCTGGTCACGGTCACCTTCCGGATCCGCCGGTTCAACCCGGAGGTCGCGGCCGATGCGTTCTGGGAGGACTTCCAGATCGACATCGACCCCAAGGAGCGCGTCCTCGACGGGCTTCACAAGATCAAGTGGGATCTGGACGGCACCCTGACGTTCCGCCGCTCCTGCGCCCATGGCATCTGCGGCTCCGACGCCATGCGGATCAACGGCCGCAACCGGCTCGCCTGCAAGACGCTGATCAAGGACATCGCTGATATTCAAGATGGGAAGGGGTCGAAGCCCATCACGGTCGAGGCCATCAAGGGCCTCACGGTCCTCAAGGACCTGGTCGTGGACATGGAGCCGTTCTTCCAGGCGTACCGCGATGTGATGCCCTTCCTGATCACCACGGGCAACGAGCCGACGCGCGAGCGTCTGCAGTCCGCCGAGGACCGCGAGCGCTTCGACGACACCACCAAGTGCATCCTGTGCGCCGCGTGCACCTCCTCGTGCCCGGTGTTCTGGAACGACGGCCAGTACTTCGGCCCGGCGGCGATCGTCAACGCGCACCGCTTCATCTTCGACTCGCGCGACGAGGGCGGTGAGCAGCGCCTGGAGATCCTGAACGACAAGGACGGCGTCTGGCGCTGCCGCACCACCTTCAACTGCACGGAGGCCTGCCCGCGCGGCATCGAGGTCACCAAGGCCATCCAGGAGGTGAAGCGCGCGCTGATCACGCGGCGTTTCTGAGTTCCTCACTGCCGCAGGCACCGCTCCTCGTAGCGCCTGCGGTCATCTGACGAGGGCCCCGCTTCCCGCCCGGGAAGCGGGGCCCTCGTCGTATGCCAACAGGGCTCCCCGCGTGCGTCTTTGCAGCTATACACGCGGTGTATACGTGGTGTGTATAGTGCTCCGCATGACCGATGCGTATCTGCTGCCGATCAAGACCGCCGCGGCGCTGTTCCCCCTCCTCGCGCTGGCCCTGTTCCTGCCGACGGCCGTCGCGCTGTACCGCAGGCACGGCGTCATGTCGCGGGGGCGGGCCCTGTCGCTGTACGGGTTCCTGTACTACGCGCTGAGCGCGTTCTGCATGACGGTGGTCCCGCTGCCCAGGCGGTCCGCGGACATGTGCGGCAGGTTCGCCGCGGTCGCCGACCCGCAGCTGATCCCCGGCAACACCTTCGGTGACATCTGGAAGGAGGCGCACGGCAAGGTCGGCGTCAACGCGCTGGTCCTGCAGAACCCCGCCGTCGCCGGAACCCTCTTCAATCTGCTGCTGCTCCTGCCGCTCGGGATCTTCCTGCGCTATCACTTCCGGCAGGGGCTGCGGGCCACCGCGGCCCTCGGCTTCAGCGCCTCGCTGTTCTTCGAGCTGACGCAGTGGAGCGGGGTGTGGGGCCTGTACGCATGCCCGTACCGGCTCTTCGACGTGGACGATCTGATCGTCAACACCTCGGGCGCGATGCTCGGCTGGGTCCTGGCCGGGCCCGTGGCGCGGCGGCTGCCCACGCTGGAGACGCTGGACGGGCGGGCGCTGGCGCGCCATCCGGTGCCGTTCGGGCGGCGGCTGACGGCGCTGGTGGTCGACCTGGTCGGGTATGCGGCGGCGACGCTTCTCGCCGTCGTGGTGAGTGCGGGGCTCGGCGTGGGGGACCTCGTGCTGTGGGTGCCCGTCGCGGCCTTCGCCGGGTGGTTCGTGGTCCTGCCGTATCTGACCGGGGCGACACCCGACAAACGGCTGTTGCTGCTGCGGGTGGTGCCCTCGGACGGCGGGGCGCTCCCCCTCTGGCGGCTGGCCGTACGGGCGCTGGTGCTCGGCGTGGCCGCGCTTCCGTTGCTGGCGGGGCTCTCCCTCGCGACGGCGGTGCTGCTCTTCGAGCCGTCGCTGTCCGGCCTCGTCAACACTGCCGCCGCCACCGCCCGGCGGGCGAACGGCGAGGACGCGGTGTACCTCGTGGCGTCCTCGCCGGAGCAGGCACTCGTCACGGTGCTGGGCGTCGCGCTGCTGGTGGCGTACGGGCTGCGGACGCTGCGGCACCCCGATGGGCTCGGCCCGCACGAGACCCTGTCGGGGCTCCGCAACGAGCCCCTGCCGCACACCCGCGCCCGGTGCCCCCGCGGCGCGGTGGCCGTCCCGGTCGCCGTCGCCGTCCCCGCCCCCGTCGCCGTCCCCGGCCCCGTCGGGACCGCCCCCGTCGGGACCGCCCCCGTCGCCGTGAGGGCGACCGCCCCGCGAGAGAAGACGCTCACCAGCGTGTGAGCCCGGGTCAGGCCCGGGTCATGCTTCCCGGGCGCAGAGGGCAAGTTCACGGGGCCTGACGATCACCGTGTACGTCCCGGGGTCATCGCCGCAGGCGTCCGCGTAGACCTTGTCCTGGCCTTCGAGCACCGTGAAGATCCGCGCCTTCACCCAGTCGCGGCCGGTGAACGGGATCTGCCGCCCGCACGGCGTCCGGGCGCCGACCCGCGCCTCGACGATCTCGTCGCTCGACGAGTCCGTGCGCAGCGGGAAACACTGCCCCACCCGGTAGACGCGCTCCATGCACAGCGCCGGCCGTTCCGCTTCGGCCGGCTTCCACTCGATCTGCCAGGTCTCCGAACAGTCCAGCCCCTCGCGCTCTTCCGCGCGGTCGACCACCTTGTAGTAGGCGTCGTCGGCCGCGCAGTCGACCGGCCCCGGGGCCTGGTCGGCCGGATACCACGCGCTGCCGTCATGAAAGACATCGGTGCACTCGCCGGTCAGCAGCGCGGGCTCCCCGGCCGTGTCCGCCGTACGCGTGGAACTCGCCGAGCCCGGCAACGGTGACGGCGACGTGCTCTGCGACGACGATGTGCTGCCGCCCGCCCGCGCCTTCGGCTCGTCCCCGTCGTCGGACATCACGCCGCCGAACATCAGCACCGCCGACACGACGGCCAGGACCACGACGATCGCGGCGACCGCGACCGCCACCGCGGTCTTCCGCACCGGCGCGGTCCGTACGTCCTGGAGGACGTCGGCCTCCGCCGGCCACGGTGTTTCGCCGTACTCCTGGGCGGAGGCCGCACCGCGCTCCCGGAAGGCGTCGATGGCCCGCAACCAACTCGGCGGCAGCCAAGCCGGGTCGTCCGAGGCCGAAGCCGTTCCTGGCGCGTCCAGCTCGGCGGCCAGGACGTCGAGCAGTTCCCGCGGCGACGGCCGGTCGGCCGGGTCGGCCGCCAGACAGCGGCGTACGAGGCCGTCGAGCTCAGCGGGCAGTCCGGTCAGGTCGAGCCGCCCTTGGGCGACCCGCCCCAGCAGTTGGGGAACCTCGCCGGTCTCGGCGTACGGGGGACGGCCGACCGCGAGATGGAACATCGTCGCCCCGAGGGAGAAGACATCGGACGCCGCGCCGCTCTCCTCACCCCGGGCCTGTTCGGGTGAGGTGAAGGCGATCGTCCCCGGCGTGACCGTGGTCCGGGTCGGGTCGACGGCGTGCGGGACACCGAAGTCGATCACGCGCGGGCCGCCCTCGGGCAGCAGCACATTGGAGGGCTTGACGTCCCGGTGAACAAGCCCCGCCGCGTGCACGTTCACCAGCGCCTCGGCGACCCCGGCGGCCACCCACCGCACCGCGGGGACGGGCAGCGGCCCGCAGGTCTCGACCAGATGGGCCAGGGAAGGCGCCGCGATGTACTCGGTGGCCAGCCACGGCACCTCGGCCGCGGGGTCGGCGTCCACCACGTTGGCGGTGTAGATGCCCGCGACCCGCCTGGCGAGCGTCACCTCATGCGCGAACCGCTGCCGGGCGGCGTCGCTGACCGGCCCCTCCGCGCGGATCGTCCTGAGCGCGACCAACCGGCCACCGGGTAAGGAACGGGCCAGATACACCCGCCCCATGCCCCCGCCGGCGAGCACCGACAGGATGCGATAGGGCCCGACCCGGCCTCCCGGCGCAAGCCCTTCTCCGCTTCTGTCGTAGCCCGTCATCCCAACCCCCCTGTGGGCGGCGCCGCTTGGCGAACGGATCGGCGGACGTCGACCACCATCACCTTACGGCTCGGGGCGCTCCCGGTCCCCGGAAGCGCCCCCTCCCGCGCATGAACTCAGCGCTCCGCCACCAGCTCCCGTTCTCCCTCGGGCTCCGGCGCGGCCCCCGGGTACGGGCGGTCCGGCGGGTCGACCGCCAGATGCGGCAGCCGCTTGTCGATCGCGCGCGGCAGCCACCAGTTGGCCCGGCCGATCAGCTGCATCAGGGCCGGTACGAGCACCATGCGCAGGATGAACGCGTCCAGCGCCACGGAGCCCGCGAGCCCGAGCCCGGCCATGACGCCGCCCCGGTCACCGCTGAGGATGAACGAGGAGAAGACGCAGATCATGATGAGCGCCGCGCAGTTGATGACCCGGCTGGTGTCGGCGAGCCCGGCCCGTACCGCCCGCGCGTTGTCCTTGGTGTGCACCCACTCCTCGTGCATCCGGCTGACCAGGAAGACCTGGTAGTCCATCGACAGGCCGAACAGCAGCGGCAGCATGATCACGGGCAGGAAGGAGATGATCGGCCCCTCCTTGCCCAGGCCCAGCAGGTCCATGCCCCAGCCCCACTGGAAGATCGCCACCAGCACGCCGAAGGACGCGGCCGCCGCGATCAGGTTCATCACCGCGGCCGTGAGCGGCACCACCACGCTGCGGAACGCCACGAGCAGCAGCAGCGCGCCAAGACCGACGATCAGCGCGATGAACGGCGGCAGCCGTTCGCCGATGACCGACGCGAAGTCCTTCTGGATGGCCGTGGCACCGCCGATGTCGACCTCGAGCGCGGTGCCCCGCTCGGCCGCGGGCACGATGTCGTCGCGCAACGTGTCGATCAGCCGGTCGGTCTTCTCCGACTGCGGCGAGGTGGTCGGCACCACCTGCACCACCGCCGTGTCCTTGGCCGTTCCGGGCGCGGCTGGGAGTCGTACGGCTCGCACCACGCCCTCGGTGCCGTTCACCCTGCGCACCAGACCGTCCAGCGCCCGCTGTTCGGCCGCCCCGCCGGAGACGTCCGCGACCATCAGCAGCGGCCCGTTGAAGCCGGGCCCGAAACCCTCGGCCAGCAGGTCGTACGCCTTGCGGGTGGTCTGCGACTCGGGCTGGTTGCCCTGGTCGTTGGTGCCCAGCCGGAGCGAGAGCGTGGGGATCGCGAGCACCGCCATCACGACGAGCGCGACCGCGGCCAGCGCCTTGGGCCGGCGCTCCACGAACGAGGCCCAGCGCACCGCCCGTCCGCCGGGCTTCTCGCCCTCCCGCGGCCCCTCCTCCGCCAGGGCCCGCCGTTCCTTGCGGCTGAGCACGCGGTGCCCGAGGAAGCCGAACATCGCGGGCAGCAGGGTGACCGCGGCCGCCACGCTGAGCAGGGTGGTGAGCGTCGCGGCGATCGCGATGCCGTTGAGGAAGCTCAGGTCCAGCGAGAACATCGCCAGCAGCGCGATACACACCGTGCCGCCCGCGAACAGCACCGCGCGGCCCGAGGTGTCCAGCGCCCGCATCGCGGACTCGGCCGGATCCAGGCCCGCCCGAAGGCCCTTGCGGTGCCGGGTGACGATGAACAGCGCGTAGTCGATGCCGACGCCGAGCCCGATCAGGCTGCCCATCAGCGGCGCCACATCGGGCAGGTCGACGACATGGCTGAGCAGCACCAGCGCGGACAGGCCGGTGCCCACCGCGAAGATGGCGTTGAGCAGCGGCAGCAGCATCGCGAACAGCGACCCGAAGGCGAGGAAGAGCACCACGGCCGCCGCGACGATGCCCACCGCCTCCGAAAGCCCGGCCGGCGGCTCCTGCGTCTGCTCGATGGCCTGCCCTCCGAGCTCCACCCGCAGCCCCGCGGTGCGCGCCTCCTCGGCCCGGTCGATGACCTTCCGGATGTTCTCCTTCCGCAGCTCGGGCGCCTGCTTGGTGAAGGTCACCTCGGCGTAGGCGATCCGCCCGTTCTCGCTGATCTGCCGCGCGCCCTCGGGCTCGTACGGGCTGACCACCGTGCCCACCTCGGGCAGCTTCCCGATGTCGGCGAGCGCCGCCGACATCCGCTCCCGTACGGCCGGATCCTTGACCGACTTGCCCTGATCCACCTCCCACACCACGCTGTCGGTGTCCCCCGCGCGCTGGGGGAACGCCTTCTCCATCCGCTCCATGGCCCGCGAGGACTCGGTCCCCGGGAGGCTGAAGACGTTCGAGTACGCGCTGCCCGCGACCCCGCTCGCGACGGCCGTGCCGAACAGCGCCCCCACCCACAGCAGAAGCACCACCAGCCGGTGTCTGAGGCACCACCGTGCCCATGCCGCCATGCGTTCCGCCCCCTGTTTCTCGTGATGTTCCGACGTACGTCCCCGAGGTACGCACCAAGGCTCGGCCGCGGGTGCGGGGCGGCAGGGCGGCCGAGCCCGGACTCACAAGAAGCTCCCAGGCTTCCCCATGGGATCGCGCAATTTTGCGACCGATACTGGGGAGATGAGTGCCGAAGACCCCAACGGCAACCCCGGCAGTCCCGTCAGCCCTGGCGGTCCTGGCAATCCCGTCAGCCCTGGCAGTCCTGGCAGCGCCACCGTCCTGATCGTCGAGGACGAGCCGAGCATCGCGGACGTGCTCGCCATCACCCTGCGCTTCCACGGCTTCTCGGTGGTGTGCGCGGGCAGCGCGCGGGCCGCCGTGGAACTCGCCCGCGAGGCGCGCCCGGACGCCGTCCTGCTCGACATCGCCCTGCCCGACGGCGACGGGCGCCATGTGTGCCGGGTGCTGCGCGCCGAACGCGCCGATCTGGCGGTCGTCTTCCTCACCGCGCGCGACGCCCCCGCCGATATCGTGCGCGGCCTCGCGCTCGGCGGCGACGACTACATCACCAAGCCGTTCAACGTCGACGAGGTGGTCGCCAGGATCCGGGCCGTGCTGCGCCGCACCCGCCCGCCGGGCCCGGCCCCGGACGCCCCGCCGCCGCCCCGGCCCCCGGTGCTGCGCCACGGTGACATGGAGCTCGACGAGGCCACGTACACGGTGCGGCGCGGTGGGCGCAGCGCGGATCTGACCCCGACCGAGTTCGCGCTGCTGCGCCATCTGGTGCGGCACGCGGACCGGATCGTGCCCAAGGAGCAGCTGCTGCGGGATGTATGGCGGTACGAGCAGCCCGTCGAATCCACGGTCGTCGAGACGTACATCAGCTATCTGCGGCGCAAACTCGACCCGCTGGGGCCGCCGCTGATCCGTACCCGGCGGGGCGTCGGCTACGGTCTGCGGCCCGTGGAGCCGGCGTGAGGTGGCGGAAGAAGGAGGAGCGGCATCAGCGCGCGACGCTGCGGGCCAAGCTGACGCTCAGCATCATCGCCATGCTGACGCTCGGCATCGCCGCCGCCCTGTGGGTCAGCACCATGGGCATCCGGCACTACATGGTCGCCAACATCGACAGCGAACTCCTCGCCTCACGCAACGCGCTCCAGCGGACCGGGCTGACCGGCGACCAGATAGCGACCCTCGCCTCGATCGCCGAGCTGAGCGGCAAGTTCACCTCCGAGAACCATTCCAACCGGACCCTGTTCACCGTCGTCGGCCGCGACGGCAAGGCCGCGCCGTTCAGCGGCGTGCCGCCGGACGCCGCCCAGCGCGCCCTCGCCGACGCCGTCCCCGACGCCGCCGCGCTGACCCGCCGCGACGAGCCCATCGACGTGACCGCGCACGGCACCGGCTACCGGGTGACCGCCCTGCGCCTGGGCGGCCCCGATGGCCTGCTGATTCTGGTGGCCAACTCCACCACGGCCGTCACCCAGACCATGCACAAGGTCGTACGGATGGTGCTCACCATCGGCGCCGCCCTGGTCGCCTGCCTGGGCGCGGCCACCTTCTTCGGCACGCGGCGGCGGCTGCGCCCCTTGGAGGACATGGTCGAGACCGCCTCCGCCATCGCCGAGGGCTGCCCCCAGGGGCTCGACCTCTCCCGCCGGGTCGCCTCCCGCGGCCACCGGCACAGCGGCGGCGAGGTCGAACAGCTGCGCACCGCCCTCAACGCCATGCTCCAGCAGCTGGAGACCGCCTTCGTCACGCGCGAGCACGCCGCCGGACAGCTGCGCCGGTTCATCGCCGACGCCTCGCACGAGCTGCGGACGCCGCTCGCCGCGATCCGCGGCTATCTGCAGCTGGACGAGAAGGGCATGTTCAAGGACGAGGCGGAACGGGCACGCGCGATGGCCCGGATGAACGCCGAGGCCGAACGCATGGCCCGGCTCGTCGACGAACTCCTCGCCCTGGCCCGCCTCGACCAGCGGCCCCGGCTGCGCCCCGCGCCCGTCGACCTGGCGGGCGTGGCGCGCGGCGCCGCCGCCGACCTCAGCGCCCAGCAGCCCGGCCGCCCCGTCGAGCTGCGCCTGCCCGCGGACTGCCCGGTCCTCGCCGACGAGCCGACCCTCCACCAGATCGTCAGCAATCTGCTGGCCAACGTCCGCATCCACACGCCCGCCGACGCGCGGGTGCGAGTGAGCGTGGCCGAGGAGGGCGGGTACGGGGTGCTGCGGGTCGCCGACGAGGGGCCGGGCATGGGTCAGCAGGACGCGGAGCGCATCTTCGACCGCTTCTTCCGTACAGGCGGCGCGGAGGGCAGCGGGCTCGGCATGGCGGTCGTACGGGCGGCGGTCGACGCGCACGGCGGCACGGTACGGGTCACCACCGCCCCGGGCGAGGGGCTGACGGTCGTGGTGGCCCTGCCGTCGGCGCGGGCGGACGGCCACCATCGGGCGCGGGCGGCGGCCGGCCTTGGGACGACGACCACGGCCGGACGGCCGGCGGCCCGGCCGACGACGCCCTGATGTGCGTTGTCGGGGTCAGGCGCGGGTCGCCGCCAGCTCCACGACGGTGATGTCCGGCGGCGCCCCCACCCGTACCGGCGGGCCCCAGGCGCCGGCGCCGCGTGTGACGTAGAGCTGTGTGTCGCCGTAGCGCTCGAGTCCGGCGGCGGTCGGGTTCGCGAGCTCGGCCACGTAGTTGCCGGGCCACATCTGGCCGCCGTGGGTGTGTCCGGACAGCTGGAGATCCACGCCGTGGTCCACCGCGTCGTGGATCACCACCGGCTGGTGGGCGAGCAGCACACAGGCGCGGGCCGGGTCGCGGTCGCCGAGCGCCGCCTTGAAGTCGGGGCCCTGGCCCTCGTCCTCGCCCGCGATGTCGTTCACCCCGGCGAGGTCGAAGCCGCCCAGCTCGGTGCGCTGGTTCTCCAGCGGCCGCAGCCCGAGCTCGCGTACGTGGTCGACCCACTGGGCCGCGCCGGAGTAGTACTCGTGGTTGCCGGTGACGAAGTACGACCCATGGCGGGCGCGCAGCTCGCGCAGCGGCTCGGCGGCGGGGCCCAGATCCTCGACGCTGCCGTCGACGAGGTCGCCGACGACGGCGATCAGATCGGGGCTGGTGCGGTTGATCGTCTCCACGATCCGCCGGGTGTGGGCGCGGCCCAGGATCGGCCCGAGGTGGATGTCGCTGACCACGGCGATCCGGAACCCGTGCGCCTGGCGCGGCAGCTTGGCCAGCGGCACGGTGACCCGCTTCAGGCGCGGCCCGCGCAGCACGGTGTACGTCCCGTACCCCACGGTGCCCGCCGCCACGGCGGCCGCCCCGACGGCCACGGTCCGCGCGACGAACAGCCGCCGGGAGGGGGGCGGGGGCACGTCTTCGGTCGCGGTCTCGGCTTCGGTCTCGGTCTCGGTGCGTACCGCCACCCGTACCTGCTCCGCGGGCGGTTCGGCGGGCGGTTCAGCGGGCGGGGCGATCGGCTGGGGTTCGGGCTCGGGCTCAGGCTGACCGCCCCGGGCCGCGTCGCGCCGCTCCAGCCATCGGCGCAGCAGCGGCCGTACCGCCTCGCCCGCCAGCAGGGCGAGCGTCAGATACAGCACCAGCGCGAGCCACAGATACCCGGGCCAGGCCAGGGCCTGCTGCAGGGCGAAGGGCGCTCCGGCCCGCCCGGAGACCAGCGCGCCCACGCTGATCAGCGGCAGCACCACCGCGGCGACCGTACCGGCGCGCCGGGCGCGCCCGCCCCGCGCCGTCGTATCGCGGACGAGCCGGCGCCACAGATACCAGTGGACGCCGGCCAGCAGGCCGACGACGGCAAGCGCCACGAGGGCGAAGAGCACGACCAACCCAGGTCCTCCCGTTCAGTGCTGCTGCTGCTTTTCAGCGGCTTCAGCTGCGTCCTCGTGGCGCAGAGCACGCAGCCCACGGAACCCGATCACGCCGATCCCCGTCCCCAAGAGAAACGAGGTGATCGCGAGCAGCAGATGCACCCAAAAGTACGCGGTGGGATCTCCGGCGTCGTCGAAAGCCAGCCCGCTGCTGTCCTTCCACAAGTTTTTGACAAAGGTGAACCAGATGGCCCAGCTCCAGACCCCGAAGGCGAGCAGGAACCAGGAAATGGGGCGGCTGAGCTTCATGCTTTCCAGTATGAACACGCATGGCGGACGTGCCTCGCGCGGGTCGAACACTCGCAAGACCGCAGCCATTTCGCCCGGGGGTTCGACGGCCGGTACGTTCACAGGCGTGCCGACCTCCTCCCGCGCCCCCAAGCGGCGCACCGCCGCCCCCCTGGCCGCCTCCGCCGCCCTTCTCCTGGCCGCCCTGTTGTCCGCCGCCCCGGCCCACGCCGCGCCGACCGCCGACCGCGACGACGACACCCCCAAGCCGCCCGCCAAGATGTCCGACGTGGGCGGCGAACGGCTCGGCCGCCCGGGCACCCAGGTCTCGCTGAAGGGCGGCGCGCCCGCGCTGCCCAAGGGGCTGAGCGGACTCTCCTGGATGGTGGCCGACGCCGAGTCCGGCGACGTACTCGCCGCGCACAACGCCCACTGGAAGCTGCCGCCCGCATCCACCCTCAAGATGCTCTTCGCGGACACGGTGCTGCCCAAGCTCCCCAAGGACCGCGAGCACAAGGTGGCGCCGTCCGACCTGGCGGGCATGGGCGCGGGCAGCAGCCTGGTCGGGGTCAAGGAGAACCTGACGTACTCGGTGCACGATCTGTGGCTCGGTGTCTTCCTGCGCTCGGGCAACGACGCGGTGCATGTGCTGTCCGCGATGAACGGCGGCAAGGGGAAGACGGTCCAGGAGATGCAGGCGCACGCCGAGCAGCTGAACGCGCTCGACACGCATGTCGTCACCCCGGACGGCTACGACGAGAAGGGCCAGGTCAGCAGCGCGTACGACCTCACGCTGTTCGCCCGCTCGGGGCTGCAGAAGGCGGACTTCCGGGAGTACTGCTCGACGGCGACCGCGAAGTTCCCCGGGGAGTACAAGAAGGACAAGAAGAACAAGGGGAAGAAGAAGCGCGAGAGCTTCGCGATCCAGAACACCAACCGCCTGCTGACCGGCTACGAGGTCCCGCAGTACAAGGGCATCGCCGGGGTGAAGAACGGCTACACGACGCACGCCGGCTCCACCTTCACCGGGGTCGCGCAGCACGGCGACCGGGTGCTGCTGGTCACGGTCATGAACCCGCAGAAGGAGGAGGCCAACGAGGTCTACAAGGAGACCTCGAAACTCTTCGACTGGGGCTTCAAGGCGGCCGACAAGGTCGAGCCGGTGGGCACGCTCGTCCGGCCGGGCCCCAAGGGCCTGGAGAGCGGGTCCGGGTCGGACGGCGCCGGAGGCAGCGGGAAGAAGACCGGTGACCACGCCCAGGCGGCCGTCTCGCCCGGCGACGACGGCTCGGGCTCGGGCGGCATGTGGACGGCGGTCGGTGTCACGGGCGGCTCGCTGGTGCTGCTGGGCGGCGTGGCGTACGCGGTGCACCGGCGGTGGCCGCTGCCGGAGCTGGTGCGGCGCCGCTCACGCGGCTGAGCACGCTCTGCTCGCGAGTCCCGACGTCAGGAGCGCTCGGGCTGGGGGATCCCCAGCCCGGGGCGCTCCGGCTCGGGGACCGGTTTGGTGGCGGTCCAGGCAGCGCAGTAGAGCGTCAGCTTGGCGGTGAGGTTGATCCACAGGAGCAGGGCGATGGGCACCCCGAAGGCCCCGTACATGCTTTTGGCCGCGACGTTCTGGAGGTAGCTGCTCAGCAGCAGCTTGAGCAGTTCAAAGCCGATCGCGCCGATGAGCGCCGCGACGACGACGCTCCTGCGGGGTGGCTGTACGCCGGGCAGCCAGGTCAGGACGTAGCACAGCAGCAGGAAGTCGGCGACGACGGCGGCCGCGAAGGCCGCCAGCCGCAGCAGCGAGCCGCCGGGCCCGTTCTCGGGGATGCCCAGATGTCGTGCGGTCCAGCCGACGGCGGTGACGGCGAAGCCGGAGACGGCGAAGGAGGCGAGCGCGACGCCGCCGAGGCCGAAGAGCACGACGGCGTCCTTGAGCTTGCGCTTCACCGCGTTGCCGGGGTCCTCCTCCAGCTCCCACACCGCGCGCAGGCACTCGCGCAGCGAGCCCACCCAGCCGATGCCGGTGAACAGCAGCAGCACGCCGGCGACGATGCCGATGGTGGCGGCGTTCTCGATGAGGCCGCTGAGGTCGAGCTGCCCGGAGATCCCGGGGACCTGCTGGGCGAGCTTCTTCTCCAGCTGCCGCATCTGGTCCGCGCTGAGCGTCGCGGCGCCGATCGCGGCGCCGACGGTGATCAGGGGGAAGAAGGCGAGAAAGCTGATGAAGGTGATGGCGGCGGCGAGCCTGGTCCAGTGGACGCGCTCCAGCGTCTCGTACGAGCGGTATGCGTGGGTGTGCATCAGCCGGACGATCAGGGGGCCGATCACGGGCAGCCGGGTCAACCAATCCATGATCAGCGAGTACCCTTCGGTCGGCTTCCAGTCCCCGGGGCGAGGAGGCCAGGGTCTCGCTACGACGGGCCGTCAGCCGGAATCGGCTTGTCCGACACCCCGCTCATCACTCTTACGGATCCGCTGGCTCTTACGGATCCGCTGGCTCTTACGGATCCGTCAGAGGGACGGCGCGGGCGGACGGCAGAGGTTGACCTGGCGAGGGAGCACCGGACCGGGGCCCGACGGGCCGGGGCCGTCGCCGAAGGGGTATTCGCGCTCCAGCCGCCAGACCCCGTCCGCGCCCTGCTGATAGAGCGCGAAGCCCTCGATCGTCCAGGCCGCCTCGAAGTCCTTCAGCTCCGCGTACGCCCGGTCCATGGCCTCCTCGTCGATGCCATGGGCGATCGTGACGTGGGGGTGGTAGGGGAACTGCAGCTCACGGGCACACGGCCCGGAGGCGACCCGCACCCGCTCCTGGAGCGCCGCGCACTCCTCGACGCCCTCGACGATCTTGACGTAGACGACCGGGGACAGCGGGCGGAAGGTGTCGGTGCCCTCCAGCCGCATCGTGAACGGCCGGCCCTCGGCCGCGACCGCCGCCAGATGGCGCTCGACGCCGGGCAGCGCCGAGGAGTCGACCTCGGTGGGCGGCAGCAGCGTGACGTGGGTGGGGATGCCGTGAGCGGCAGGGTCACCGAAGCCCGCGCGCCGCTGCTGCAGATAGCTGCCGTACGGCTCCGGGACCGCGATCGAAACGCCGAGCGTTACGGTCCCCACTGCGTTCTCCCTCCTGGCCCTCCCGGGCGTTGTGGGCCTGATCCGCTGTATCCGGTGTATCCGGTGTCAGTGTGGCGGCTGGGCCGCCTTCGCGGCTAGGTTCACCGGTCCATCGGCGCACGTACCCACGGCCCCCGCGAAGGGGGCGTTGGGACATCGGCCGGTGATCGAGGTGATCGAGTAGTGCCGATCAGTGCGAATAGTGCCGGTCAGTGCTTGGCGGGCAGGAAGCCGACCTTGTCGTAGGCGCGGGCCAGCGTGTCGGACGCGACGGCGCGGGCCTTCTCCGCGCCCCTGGCCAGGATTCCGTCCAACGTCTCGGGGTCCGCGAGGTATTCCTGCGTACGCTCGCGGAAGGGGGTGACCCACTCGACCAGTACGTCGGCGAGCTCGGTCTTGAGCGCACCGTAGCCCTTGCCCTCGTACTTCCGCTCCAGGTCGGCGATCGTGGTGCCGGTGAGGGTGGAGTAGATGGTCAGCAGATTGCTGACGCCGGGCTTCTTCTCCTCGTCGTAGCGGATCTCGGTCTCGGTGTCCGTGACCGCGCTCTTGATCTTCTTCGCCGAGACCTTGGGCTCGTCCAGCAGGCTGATGATGCCCTTGGGCGTGGACGCCGACTTGCTCATCTTGATCGCCGGGTCCTGAAGGTCGTAGATCTTCCCGGTCTCCTTGACGATATGCGGAGCGGGAATGGTGAACGTGTCGCCGAAGCGCCCGTTGAAGCGCTCGGCGATGTCACGGGTCAGCTCGACGTGCTGACGCTGGTCCTCGCCGACCGGGACATGGTTGGCCTGGTAGAGCAGGATGTCGGCGACCTGGAGGATCGGGTAGGTGAAGAGCCCGACAGTGGCCCGGTCCGCGCCCTGCTTGGCCGTCTTGTCCTTGAACTGGGTCATCCGGGACGCCTCGCCGAAACCCGTCAGACAGTTCATCACCCAGGCGAGCTGCGCGTGCTCGGGCACATGGCTCTGGATGAAGAGGGTGCAGCGGTCCGGGTCGAGCCCGGAGGCGAGCAGCTGCGCGGCGGCGAGACGGGTGTTGGCGCGCAGCGCCACCGGATCCTGCGGCACGGTGATCGCATGCAGGTCCACGACCATGTAGAAGGCGTCGTGGGTCTCCTGCAGCGCGACGTACTGCCGGATCGCACCGAGGTAGTTCCCGAGGTGGAACGAGCCTGCGGTGGGCTGGATACCGGAGAGTGCACGGGGACGATCGAGGGCCATGGCACCCATTCTCTCAGGTGTGGAACCGGTCTCGGTCCGCCGGTGTATGAAAGGTGTGAGGACTCGTGAGAGGGCGCGGGAGGGGGGCCTCGCCGTGCGGAAGACGGCAAGGGCGCAGTCGGCTGGGGCCGGGGCCGAGACGGCGTCGGCCGAAGCGGAGACGGTTTCAACCGAAGCGGAGATCATCGCGCGGGTGCGCGCCGGGGACACCGAGGCGTACGCGGAGCTGATGCGCGCACACGCACCGATCGCCCATCGCACCGCCGTGCTGCTCGGGGCGGGCCCCGACGCGGAGGACGTGGTGCAGGACGCCTTCGTCAAGGCGTATCTCGCCCTGGGGGGATTCCGGGACGGCGCGTCGTTCCGCCCATGGCTGCTGCGGATCGTGACCAACGAGACCAGCAACCTGCTCCGCTCGGCGCGCCGCATGCGCACGGCGGTGGGCCGGGAAGCGGCGCTGGTCGGCGGTGCCGGCCGCGGCGGATCCGAGCCGGCCATACCGGAATCCGCGGACCCGGCGGTGGCGGCGCTCGCGGGCGAGCGGCGGGCCCGACTGCTGGCCGCGCTGGACGAGCTGAGCGAGCCACAGCGGCGGGTGGTCACCTACCGCTATCTGCTGGATCTGGACGAGTCGGAGACCGCGCAAGCGCTCGGCTGGCCGCGCGGCACGGTGAAGTCCCGGCTCAGCCGTGCGCTGAGGCGGCTGGAGGGACTGCTGGCGGAGGGGGAGGAAGGAAGGCGGGAAAGTGACGGAGCGGAATATGAAAAGGACCGCGGAGAGGGGCTCGGGGTCGCCCGCGAAGGGCACCGAGGCTGTGGCCCGGACCGGGGACGGGGACGGGCGCCTGCCCGACGAGTTGCGGGCGCTCGGGCGCGCGCTGGAGTCTCCCCCGCTGGGCGGGTCGCCGGTGGACGGAGAGACGCTGATCGAGCGGGTGATGGCGCGGATAGTGGGCGCTTCGGCGGCCGCCCCCGCGACCGCTCCGGACCGGGACGGGCGGGTCCAGGTCCGGGCGGACGAGCAGTGGCGGGACCTGCCCGGCCTGACGGCCGGACAGGGCTCCGCGGACGACCAGCCCGGGCCCAGGCCGGAGGGCTCCCAGCCGGAAGGGTTGAGCCCGGACGAAGTCAGCCCGGACGAGGCCAGCCCGGACGAGGTCAGCTTGGACGAAGTCAGGCCGAACGACGTCAGGCGGTCGGCAGACCGGGGGCGGGGTAGGCGGCCATCAGCTCGGCGACCTCGGCCCTGATCTTGGCGAGCGTTTCCTCGTCGCCGCTCCCGGCGGCACCCACGCCCCGGTCGATCCACTCGGCGACGGTGGCCATGTGCTCGGTGCGCAGACCGCGCGAGGTCAGGGAGGGGGTGCCGATCCGGATGCCGGAGGGGTCGAAGGGCTTGCGCGGGTCAAAGGGGACGGTGTTGTAGTTCACCACGATCCCGGCCTGGTCGAGGGCCTTGGCCGCGACCTTGCCCGGCACGTCCTTGGGCGTGAGGTCCATGAGGATCAGGTGGTTGTCGGTGCCGCCGGAGACCAGGTCGAAGCCTCGGGCGAGCAGGGCTTCCGCAAGGGCTTGGGCATTGGCGACGATGGCGTGGGCGTAGTCGCGGAAGGCGGGCTGGGCGGCCTCGTGCAGGGCGACGGCGATACCCGCGGTGGTCTGGTTGTGCGGGCCGCCCTGCAGCCCGGGGAAGACGGCCTTGTCGATCGCCTTGGCGTGGACCTCGCGCGACATCAGCATCGCGCCGCGCGGCCCGCGCAGCGTCTTGTGGGTGGTGGTGGAGACGACATCGGCATGCGGCACCGGGGAGGGGTGGGCGCCGCCCGCGATCAGCCCGGCGATATGCGCGATATCGGCGACCAGCACCGCGTCCACCTCCCGGGCGATCTCCGCGAAGGCGGCGAAGTCGATGGTGCGGGGCACCGCCGTCCCACCGCAGAAGATCACCTTGGGGCGCTCCTTACGGGCCAGGTCGCGCACCTCGTCGAAGTCGATCAGCCCGGTGTCCTGCCGCACCCCGTACTGGACACCGCGGAACCACTTGCCGGTGGCGGAGACGCCCCAGCCGTGGGTGAGGTGGCCGCCCATGGGCAGCGACATGCCCATCACGGTGTCACCGGGCTCGGCGAAGGCCAGGTAGACGGCGAGGTTGGCGGGCGAGCCGGAGTACGGCTGCACGTTGGCGTGCTCGACCCCGAACACGGCCTTCGCGCGGTCCGCCGCCAGGGTCTCGACCTGGTCGATGACCTGCTGGCCCTCGTAGTAGCGGCGGCCCGGGTAGCCCTCGCTGTACTTGTTCTGGAGCACCGTGCCGGATGCCTCCAGAACGGCGCTGGAGACATAGTTCTCGCTGGGGATCATGCGCAGGGTCTCCGCCTGCAGCCGCTCCTCCGCCCCCACCAGCGCGGCAAGCTCCGGGTCGGCCTCCGCCAGTGCGGGATGAGAGAGGAAGGGGCCGGGGGAAGAGGCGGAGTCGGAATGGGAGAGGGGCTGGCTCATTGGTGTCCTCCGGGCGATCGGTCGGTTGGTCCGGTCGAAGTCCCGGGGTGCCCAGGCGGGCGGCACCTCGTGATGGTCGCAGCCGCACACCGCTTCCTCGTGGTCTCTTCCACGTTCGCCAGTCACGGCGTGCGCTCCCACTCTAATCGGGGTGCGGTTTCGGCCCAGCCGGGCGTCGGCTCATCTTGGCCTTCGGGCCGGACAGGGGCTCGTCATGTCAGCTTCCGAGTAGTTCGACGAGGTGATCGTCGAGGTCGGCGACGAAGTCCTCACGCCGCCAGGGCCGCAGTTCCCTGCGTGCCTGCCGCAGCCGCAGCGCGGGCACACGCCCGCCGGTACTGGCGGCGGAGTCGACGCAGCTGTGCAGAAGATCCGCGGCTTGCTCAGGCGCGTCCAGCCGGATGCAGGCCAGGGCCTGATCGGTGGAGACGATGGCCCGCTGTACCCGCTCACGCGGTGTGCCGAGAGCCGCCACGCTATCGGCGAAGAAGTCGTGAGCGACCGCCGCGTCTCCGACGTACAGCTCACACAGCCCCTCGAAGCCGCGCAGGTGGTCCGGGCTGAAGCTGGCCGGCGCCGGATCGCCCTCGCCGTTGCGGTCGAGGTCGTACCAGGCAAGCGACAGCGCAGTCTGCGCGTGCCGCTCGGACCCCGCTCGGGCGGCGACCTCGGCTTGTAACGCATGCGCTCGGGCCCGCACGCGGACACTGTCGCCCGTACGCGCATCACGCACCGCGGCGTCGACCAACCCGCGGGCCGCTTCGATACCGGGGGCGGAGTACAGCGTGACCAAGGCGTGGCTCATGTGGACGACGGCCCGGCGCCACCGAGCGTCGAGTTGTCCGGCCGTAGCCGTGGCGGCCGCGTACAGCGCGCGGGAGGCTTGGTCGTCCCGGGTCTCGAACGCCAGCCGCCCGCCGAGGGTGTACGCCTGCACCGCGACCGTGCGCAGCTCAGGTAACAGGGGGGCGGGGACAGCTCCGAGCAGGAGCCGCCGACAGGACTCGATCACGGGGGCGAGCAGGAGTTGGAGCCGAGCGAAGGGCAGCGAGCCGACGTGCGCGTTGACGTCACCCACGGCCGTCCGTAACCCGTCGAGCAGGACCTCATCGACGCGCGTCGGATCGGTGAGCGCGGCGGCCATGGACAGTCGGGTTGCGGGCCCGAGTAGAGCGAGCAGACCGGTTCCATCATCAGTGGCCGTACGCATCAACAGCGCGCGCAGATCGCTCAGCCGGGCTTCCGCCTCTCCCAGACGGGCCAGCGCGTCAAGCAGTTCGGCGAAGTCGCTGCCCGGCCCGAGTGCGATATGCCCGTCGGCGCCTCGGGCGTAAAGATGCACGAGCAGAAGCTGATACCGGTCGCTGGGGAGGATGGGGCGCGTAGCGCTCTCCCACCGGGCCACCGATCGCTGCACGCTCGCGGCAGATGAGTCGAGGGGCTGGCCAAGGCGGCGCGCTGTGGCGATGAGTGCCCGTGAGGTTTCGGCCAGAGACCATCCCCGTGCCTTCCGAAGGGACTTGAGGGCAGCAGCACCGAGGAGCATTTCGCGCGTGCTCATGGCCTCATCATGCCGGTGATTCGCGTCACACGGGCACGATCAGATGAGGTTTCCCCTGTTCGGCACCGTAGTTGATGGTTTGCCAGGTACCAGAAGTACCCTGCGGGCCAGCGAGGGGGAACCCGATGACCATGTGGGAGTGGTCGACCATCCAGCGGTTCCGGGCGTGGAATGCGGGCGCATCGAGCCGGTCGGCGCGCAATTCGACGATCTCCGTGATGCGGTTGCGGCTGCGGGTGATGGCTTGCTGCGCCTCGGCGGGCTGCTGCTGAACGGTACCGGGTACGACGATCGTGATCTGTGAGGATGCGTTGCCCGCCAGCCAGAGCAGGGCGAGGGAGTCGATGCCCGTGGCCCCGCCGAGGTAGAAGCTCGCGTTGGGGTCTACGAATGGGCCAAGGTAGTCGGCGAACAGTTCAGCGTAGCTCGCGAGATCGCGATGCGCTGTCGACCGCGTACCGGTGATGGCCACAGCCCGGGTCATGATCCACTCCGTGTCATAGGTTGTCATATCCCGCCGCGGTTCACGGTGCGGTGATATCGATGCATGGACGCATCCCGTTGCCTCGACCTGGCTGAACGCCTGAAAGCCTACGGACCCGAACCGTGGGCACCGCCAAGCGGCCGTGGCACGGAGCTGCAGCCCGCTGGCCGTTCTTGGGACGTCGTGCGCGTTCCCCTCTCCATCGGCATCGGTAAACACACCCTCGACCTGCTGGGCGAGGCGACGGGCGCGGTCATCAAGAACCCCTTCGACAAGGTCTTCTACTGGTTGATCGCGCCCGGCTCAGCCGCCGGATGGGACATGAGCGCGCTACCCAGCATCGAGGTCTGGGGAGCGACCGCCTATATCGAGGTACCCGCCATCGACTCCCGTAGGGGGCCCGGGGTGCGCTGGCGCGTACCGCCCCGGGACGACCGGCATCTCACCGACCCGACGGCTCTCCTCGCCGCGCTGAAGATCGCCACGAGCGCGGCGCTGGGCCCACGTGAAGGGGCCGCCCGGTGACCGAATGCTGCTATCGCTGCGACAAGCCCACCCGCGAGCCGATCACCGTGCTCCGCCCGGCCGCTTCCGGGCCCGGCTGTCTGCGGCATCTGTGCCCGGAGTGCAACCGCCGACGACCGCACCCCGACGCCGACCTCTACACGGTGCTCGTAGCCCTGCAGCACGAGAGGCAGACGAGGTGACCGTCCCCGTCGGCACCCGGCGGATGTCCCCGTACTGCGCGCTGTACATCGCCGAGCCCGACACCACACCCGACGAGATCCACGCGTTCTGCAACGGCCCGGGCGAAGTCCGGCTGAAGCCGGTACCGCCCGCCACGCGCGGAGCGCTCATCATGACCGTCCGCTGTGACTGCCGCTGCCACAAGACCTCGCCCGTCGAGGTGCTGAAGGCGGACGCCACCTAGACCGGTGGGCCGCCCGAAGGCTCACCCCACCCTCGCCCCGGCCTCCCGCTTGCAGGCCAGTGGCCGGGACGAGGACCGCGCAACCAGCGCGGGGACACCCCTGCGCACCTCAACAACTCACAGGAGCACCAATGCGATTACAGCACGCCGTCCACCTCCAGGACCCGGACGACCGCGACACCATGCCCGACACCGACACCCCAACACCCGGCGGCCAGACGCCCGGCGACTCCGACGACGGACGCCAGTACGCGCACTAACCAGACCGCGACCCCGCCCTCAGACCGCCCCGCCGCAGGACGGGG
>NZ_JBHWES010000039.1:0-108986 GCF_042734105.1 Streptomyces sp. NPDC059679
GGGCGCGGTTGATCGATGTGGACTATGCCTCGCACGGTCCGCAGGTGGATGAGATCGCCGAGGACCTGGTCACGCTGCTCGGGGAGATCACACCGATCGGCACGGGGGTCGCGTTCTACTCGGCCATGACCGGCCACCGGGTGGAGACCGCCACGCTGGACGCGGCGTACTGGGTGGAGAATCTGCGCCGTCAGGTGCGGTTCGCCACCGCGATCGAGGCCGTGTTGGCCGACGGATACCGGGTGCTCGTCGAGGCCGGTCCGCACCCCGTACTCAGCGTGGGCATCCAGGAGACCGCTCAGGCGGGTGAGGTCGCGGTGGCCACCGTGCCGACCCTTCAGCGGGATCAGGGTGGTCCGGTCCAGCTGGCCCGGGCGCTGGCCCATGCCTTCGCGGCCGGGCTGCCGGTGGACTGGAGGGCCTGGCACGGCGTGGACACCACGACCGACACCCAGGCCCCGGCCGTCCTCGATCTGCCCACCTACCCCTTCCAGCGCCGCCACTACTGGATCGACCCCGCCACTCTCGGCGGCTCCGGTGACGCCCAGAGCCTCGGCCTCACCTCCGCCGACCACCCGCTGCTCGGCGCCGCCGTCCGGGTCGCCGACAGCGGGGAGGTCGTGCTCACGGGTCTGATCTCCACCGGCGGCCACTCCTGGCTGGCCGACCACGCCGTGGCCGGTTCGGTGTTCCTGCCCGGCACGGCGTTCGTCGACCTCGCCGTGCGCGCGGGGGACGAGGTCGGCTGCGACCGCGTCGAGGAGTTGGTCCTGGAAGCCCCCCTGATCCTCCCCGAGGAGGGGGCGCTGCAACTCCAGCTCGTCGTCTCCGCGCCGGACCAGGACGGCAGCCGCGCCTTCACCGTCCACGCGCGCGCCGACGGCCGCGCCAACGGCCACGACGACGCCGACCGGCCGTGGACCCGGCATGCGAGCGGCACCCTCACCACGGGCGCCCGGCCGGACGACTTCGACTTCACCCAGTGGCCGCCGGCCGACGCCGAGCCGCTGCCCCTGGACGGTCTCTACACCGGACTGGCCGAGGCGGGCTATGGCTACGGGCCCGCGTTCCGCGGTCTGAAGGCCGCCTGGCGCCGCGGGGACGAGGTGTTCGCCGAGGCCGCTCTGCCTGAGGAACTTCGGGAGGAGGCCGGGCGTTTCGGGCTGCACCCCGCCCTGCTGGACGCCGCGCTGCAAGCCGGTGGCATCGGCCAGGGCGGTACGCCCGACGGGCAGATGCTGCTCCCGTTCACCTGGAGCGGTGTGTCGCTGTACGCCACCGGGGCCGCCGCGCTGCGCGTCCGTATGGTGCCGAACGCGACGGCGGACGGCGTGTCGTTGAGCGTCGCGGACCCCTCGGGCCGCCAGGTCGCGTCCGCCGAGGCGGTGGTCTCCCGCCCGGTCTCCCTGGAGCAGCTGCGCCGCAGCGACGATGCCGGGCTCGACTCGCTGTACCGCGTCGAGTGGATCTCCGCCGAACCCAAGCCCGGTGTGCTCGCCGAAAGCGCCTGGGAGGTGGTGGGCGACGACGGCCTCGGCATCGCCGACGCGCTGGAACGGGCCGGACATTCCGTCCGTACCGCGCCGGACCTCGCGGAGGTGGCGCGCGCCGTCGACGACGGCACACCGCCCGCCGAGCTGGTGGTGCTGCCCTGTGCGCCCCTCGCCGGCGCGGTGACCCAAGCCGACCCCGGGCTCGCCGCCGCGGTCCACGACGAGACCGCGCGCCTTCTCGGGGTTGTCCAACACTGGCTCGCGGACGAGCGGTTCGCCGACTCCCGGCTGGCGGTGGTGACTCGCGGCGCCCAGTCGACCGGCGGCGACGAGGGGGTCACCGACCTGGTGCACTCCGCCCTGTGGGGCCTGGTGCGCTCCGCGCAGCTGGAGAACATCGACCGGCTCCTTCTCGTCGACCTGGAAGCCGCCGACCTGGAAGCCACCGACGAGAGCAACCCCACTGACCTGCTGCCCAGTGCCCTCGCCGTCGCGCTCGGATCGGGCGAGCCGCAGGTGGCGGTGCGCCACGGCGGGGTGGTCGTCCCGCGCCTGGCCCGTATCGGCCAGGACACCGACCCCACCCCGCCGGACCTGCCGGGCGACGTCCTGGACACCGGGGGCACCGTGCTGATCACCGGTGGCACCGGCACGATCGGCGGCATGCTCGCCCGCCACCTGATCACCACCCATGGCGTGCGCCATCTGCTGCTGACGAGCCGTCGGGGTGGCGACGCGCCCGGCGCGGCGGCGCTCCGCGACGAACTGGCCGCGCTGGGCGCCGAGGTCACGGTCGCCGCCTGCGACGCCGCCGACCGCGACGCGCTGGCGGAGCTGCTGGCGGGCATCCCCGCCGAACACCCGCTGACCGGTGTCGTGCACGCCGCCGGGGTGACCGACGACGGCACCATCCCGTCCCTCACGGCCGAGCAACTGCACAAGGTGCTGCGGCCCAAGGTGGACGCGGTGGTCAATCTGCACCAGCTGACCCGCGCGGCGGACCTCGCCACGTTCGTGCTGTTCTCCTCGACGGGCGGCGTGGCCGGTGTCGCGGGACAGGGCAACTACGCGGCGTCGAACGCCTTCCTCGACGCGCTCGCCCAGGACCGCCGGGCCGCCGGGCTCCCCGGTC
The DNA here is from genome assembly GCF_042734105.1 of Streptomyces sp. NPDC059679. NCBI lineage: Bacteria > Bacillati > Actinomycetota > Actinomycetes > Kitasatosporales > Streptomycetaceae > Streptomyces > Streptomyces sp. NPDC059679. Next base: position 2,626 of record NZ_JBHWES010000039.1, read on the forward strand.
AGGCGCTCTCCTGGGGCCACTGGGAGCAGAGCAGCGGCATCACCGGCGCCCTCGCCGAGCGCGATATCGCCAGGATGGAGCGCTCCGGTATCCGGGCGATGTCCTCCGACCAGGGCCTCGCCCTGTTCGACGCGGCCGTGCGGCGGCCCGAGAGCCTGCTGGTGCCCGTCCGCCTCGACGCGGCCGCGCTACGGGACCTCGCGGCCGCCAATGTGCTGCCCCGTATCCTCAGCGGCCTGGTACGGGGGGCACCGGTCCGCCGCGCCGCCGCGGGGCACCCCGTAGGCCGGGACGCGTGGGACGCCTCGTCGATGGCGGAGCGTCTGGCGGGCCTCTCGGCGGTCGAGCAGAGCCGTACGCTGCTGGAGCTGGTGCGCCGCAACGTGGCGGCCGTGCTCGGGATCGGTGACGTACTCGCGGTCGATCCGGCGCGGCCGTTCAAGGAGATCGGGTTCGACTCGCTGACCGCGGTCGAGCTGCGCAACCGGCTCAGCCAGGCCACCGATATCAAGCTGCCCTCCACGCTCATCTTCGACATCCCCACCCCGGCGCTGCTCGCCGAGCATCTGCGGGATCAGCTGGTCTCCGAGGGGCTGAGCGGGTCGGAGGCGCTGATTCAGGAACTGGACCGGCTGGAGGACCACGTCGATCTGCTCGCCGACGCCGAGGAGCGGGACGCCGTGACGGCCCGGCTCGAAGCGCTGCTGGCGCGGTGCCGCCAGCAGCCCGCGGCGGCGGAGGGCAACGGCGTCGCGGAACGGCTCCAGGCGGCCTCGGCCGATGAAGTGCTGCAATTCATTGACTCCCAGCTGGGAAGGGCCTGAAAGAGGACCGCCATGGCGAACCAGGAACAGCTGGTCGACTACCTCAAGCGAGTGGCGACCGATCTGCATGACACTCAGCAGCGCCTCCGCGAGGTGGAGGCCCGCGACCGCCAGCCGATCGCGATCGTCGCGATGGCCTGCCGGTTCCCCGGGGGGACGGACACCCCGGAGGCCCTGTGGGACCTGGTGTCCGAGGGGCGCGATGTGGTCTCCCCGATGCCGGACGACCGGGGCTGGGACCCCGGTCTGTTCAACGACTCGGGCGAGACCGGCACCAGCTATGTGCGCGAGGGCGGATTCGTCCAGGACATCGCGGACTTCGACGCCGACTTCTTCGACATCTCGCCGCGCGAGGCCCTGGCCATGGACCCGCAGCAGCGGCTGCTGCTGGAGACCGCGTGGGAGGCCATCGAGCGCGCCCGTATCGATGTGACGTCGCTGCGCGGTAGCAAGACCGGTGTGTTCGTCGGCGGCAGCACCGTCTACTACGCGGGCAGTGGCGCCGACGCGCCGCAGGACGTGGCCGGGTACATGGCCACCGGGCTGGCCGCGAGCTCGATGTCGGGCCGTATCTCGTACACCCTCGGCCTGGAGGGCCCCGCCTTCACGGTGGACACCGCCTGCTCCTCGTCCGGGGTGGCGCTGCATCTGGCGGTGCAGTCGCTGCGCAAGGGCGAGTCCTCGCTGGCGCTGGCCGGCGGGGTGTGTGTGATGGCGACGCCCGGCACCTTTCTGGAGTTCAGCAAGTTGAAGGGGCTCGCCGGCGACGGCCGGTGCAAGGCGTACGCGGCGGCGGCCGACGGCTTCGGCCCCGGCGAGGGCGTGGGTGTGCTGCTGGTGGAGCGGCTGGCGGACGCCGAACGCCTCGGGCATCCGGTGCTGGCCGTGATCCGCGGCTCCGCGATCAACCAGGACGGCGCCTCCAACGGTCTGACCGCGCCCCACGGCCCCGCCCAGGAGCGCGTCATCCGCGCCGCGCTGGCCGACGCCCAGCTGTCCGCCCGGGACATCGACGTGGTGGAGGGGCATGGCACCGGCACCTCGCTGGGCGACCCCATCGAGGCGCAGGCGCTGATCGCCGCCTACGGCAGGCGGCGCGCCGAGGGCAGCCCGCTGTGGCTGGGCTCGGTGAAGTCCAACATCGGGCACACCCAGGCCGCCGCCGGCATGGCCGGGGTGATCAAGATGGTGTACGCGCTCCAGCACGGCGTTCTGCCGCGCACCCTGCACGTGGACGAGCCCACCACCCAGGTGGACTGGTCCGAGGGCACGGTGAAGGTGCTGACCGAGGCGCTGCCGTGGCCCGAGACCGGCGGACCGCGCCGGGCCGGCGTGTCGTCGTTCGGCATGAGCGGCACCAACACGCACGTCATCCTCGAACAGGCCCCGCCGGCCGACGAGCCCGCCCCCACCGCCGAGTTGCCGGTGGTCCCCTGGCTGGTGTCCGGGCGTGGCGAGGCGGCGCTGCGCGCCCAGGCCGCCCGGCTGCGGGACTTCCTCGCCGAGCGGCCGGAGGCGAGCCCGACCCGTGTCGGTTTCGCCCTCGCCCATGCGCGCGCCGCGCAGTCGCACCGCGCCGCCGTGGTCGCCGCCGACCGCGACGCCCTTCTGGCCGGGCTGGCCTCGCTGGCCGAGGGCACCCCCTCAGGACAGGTGGTCACGGGCGTGCCGAGCCCCGGCGCGACGGTGTTCGTCTTCCCCGGCCAGGGCTCGCAGTGGGTCGGCATGGCCCTCGCCCTGGCCGACGCCTCCCCGGTGTTCGCCGAACACTTCCGCCGCTGCTCGGCGGCGGTGGAGCGGCACACCGACTACACCGTGGAGTCGGTGCTGCGGGGCGAGGCGGGCGCGCCCTCCCTGGAGCGGGTCGACGTCGTCCAGCCCGTGCTGTGGGTGGTCATGGTGGCCCTGGCCGAGCTGTGGCGTTCGTACGGGGTGGAGCCCGCGGCCGTGGTGGGCCACTCCCAGGGCGAGATCGCGGCGGCCTGCGTGGCGGGCGTGCTGTCGGTGGAGGACGCGGCCCGCGTCGTGGTGCTGCGCTCCCAGGCGCTGCCCGAGCTGTCCGGCCGCGGCGGTATGGCCTCCGTACCGCAGCCCGTACAGCAGGTCGAGAAACACCTGGAGCGCTGGGACGGCCGGCTGAGCGTGGCCGCCGTCAACGGCCCCTCCTCGACCGTGGTGTCCGGCGACGCCGACGCCCTGGAGGAAATGCTGGCGGGCTACGAGGCCGACGGGGTGCGCGCCCGGCGTGTCCCCGTGGACTACGCCTCGCACTGCGCCCACGTCGACGCGCTGAACGACCGGCTGGCCGAGGCGTTCGCGGACATCGAGCCGAAGGCGGGCTCCGTCCCGCTGTACTCGACCGTCACCGGGCGGCGCATCGACGGCACCGCCATGGACGCCACGTACTGGTTCACCAACCTCCGTCAGCAGGTGAAGTTCCAGCAGGCCACCGAGGCGCTGCTGGAGGACGGGCACAGCGCGTTCATCGAATGCAGCCCACATCCGGTCCTCGCCATCGGCACCCAGGAAACCATCGACGAAGCGGGCGTGGGCGCCACCGCGCTCGGCACCCTGCGCCGGGACGAGGGTGGCTGGGACCGCTTCCTCCTCGCGCTGGCCCAGGCCCATGTCCACGGTGTCGCGGTGGACTGGAGCCGGGTGTTCCCGGACGGGGTCAGCCCCGTCGACCTGCCGACCTACGCCTTCCAGCGCCGCCGTTACTGGCTGGACGCGGGCGGCGCCGGAGCCGGGGACCCCACCCGGCTCGGCCTCGCCCCGGCCGACCACCCGCTGCTGGGCGCCGTCACCGTACTCGCCGAGGGCGACGAGGTGGTGCTGACCGGCCGGCTCGGCCTGGACACCCATCCATGGCTGGCCGACCACGCGGTGGCCGGCGCGGTGCTGGTGCCCGGCGCCGTGTTCGTGGAGCTGGCCGTGCGGGCCGGGGACGAGGTGGGCTGCGACCGCGTCGAGGAAATGGTGCTGGCCAGCCCGCTGGTGCTCGCCGACGAGGGCGGCACCGACCTGCAACTGGTGGTGGGCGGGCCCGACGAGCACGGCCGCCGTCCCTTGAGTGCGTACGCCCGCCCGGCCGGGACCGACCAGCCGTGGGTGCGCCACGTCAGCGGCACACTGGTGTCCGGCGGCGGAGCCGCCGAGCCGTTCGACCTCGCCCAGTGGCCGCCGGAGGGCGCCCAGCCCGTGTCCGTGGACGGCTGCTACGACCAGCTCGCCGAGGGCGGCTACCGCTACGGCCCCGCCTTCCGCGGCCTGCGCGCCGTCTACCGGCGCGATACGGAGGTCTTCGCCGAGGTCGTCCTGGCGGAGGAGCAGCGCGGGCTCGCCGCCGCGTTCGGCATCCACCCCGCCCTGCTGGACGCCGCGCTGCACGCCAGCGGGCTGACCGCGGTACGCGGCGACACCGAGGGCCGGATGGCGCTGCCGTTCGCCTGGAACGGTGTGTCGCTGGCCGCCTCCGGCGCCGAGTTGCTGCGCGTCAGGCTCGCACCGGTCGGCGACGACGGCATGTCCGTCCACGCCACCGACGCCTCGGGACACCCGGTGATCTCGATCGAGGCCCTGGTGACCCGGCCCTTCACGGCCGGACAACTCCCCAGCGGTGGCGCCGAGGACACGCGCGACGCGCTGTTCCGCGTGTCGTACACACCACTGTCGGACCCCGAGCCGGGCGCAGGCACCGACGACTGGGCCGCGGTCGCCACCGGCACCTCGCTCAGCTGCTACGGGGTGCGCCGCTACGCCGACTTCGACGCGCTCGCCGCCGCGGTGGACGGCGGTCTGCCCGTCCCGCCGGTCATCGTGCTGCCCTGCGATCCGGCGCCGCACGACCCGGACCTCGCCGAGGCGGTGCGCCGCCGGCTGGGCGAGGTGCTGCACACCGTGCAGCGGTGGCTGGCCGACGACCGGTTCACCGGCGCCCGGCTGGCGGTGGTCACCCGTGGCGCGGTCGCCGCCACCGACGGCGAGGACGTCACCGACCTCGTACACGCCCCCGTGTGGGGTCTGATCCGCTCCGCGCAGTCCGAACACCCGGACCGGCTGGTCCTGATCGACACCGACGTACACGAACTGCCGCAGGCCGTCGCCGCCGCGGTGGCCGCGGGCGAGAAGCAGATCGTCGTACGGGACGGGACGGTACGCGCGTCCCGCCTGGTCCCCGCGGCGTCCGGCGGCGCCCTGACCCTCCCGGACACGCCCCACTGGCGGCTGGACATCACCGGCCCCGCCACCCTGGACAACCTGGACCTGGTGGCGGCGGACGAACCCCAGAAGCTCGCCCCCGGCCACATCCGCGTCCAGGTCCGCGCCGCGGGCATCAACTTCCGGGATGTGCTGATCGCGCTCGGCATGTACCCGGGCGAGGCGGTGTTCCGGGGCAGCGAGGGCGCGGGCGTGGTGCTCGACGTGGCCGAGGATGTGACATCGGTGGCCGTCGGCGACCGGGTGATGGGCATGTTCCAGGGGGCCTTCGGGGCCACCGCCGTGGCCGACGCCCGCTCCGTCGTGCCCATCCCGCCGGGCTGGACCGACGAGCAGGCGGCGGCCGTGCCCATCGCGTTCGTCACCGCCTGGTACGGGCTGGTGGACCTCGCCGGACTCAAGGCGGGCGAGTCGGTCCTCATCCACGCGGCAGCAGGCGGCGTCGGCATGGCCGCCGTGCAGATCGCCCGCCACCTGGGCGCCGAGGTGTACGCCACCGCCAGTCCTGGCAAGCACGCCGTACTGGAGGCGATGGGCATCGACGAGGCCCACCGCGCCTCCTCCCGCGACCTGGACTTCGAGACCGCCTTCCGCACCGCCACCGATGGCCGCGGCGTCGACGTCGTCCTCAACAGCCTCACCGGCGCGGCCACCGATGCCTCGCTGCGCCTGTTGACCGGGGACGGCCGGTTCGTGGAGCTGGGCCTGACCGACGTCCGCGGCCCCGAGCAACTGGCCGAGACCAGCCCCGGTGTCCACTACCGCGTCCTCGACCTGGGGGCGCCGGGAGAGGACGGCATCGGCCGCATGCTGACCGAAATCCTCGGCCAGTTCGAACGCGACGAGCTGGCCCACCCCCCGGTGCGCGCCTACGACATCCGCCGGGCGCGCGACGCCTTCCGACTCATCAGCCGGGCCGCCCACGTCGGGAAGATCGTGCTGACCCTGCCGCGCACCCTGGACCCGGACGGTACGGTCCTGGTCACCGGCGGCACCGGCACCCTGGGCGGCCTGGTCGCCCGCCACCTGGTCACCCGGCACGGCGTACGGCGGCTGCTGCTGACCAGCCGCCGGGGCCCGCAGGCCCCCGGCGCCACCGAGCTGCGCGACGAACTGGCCGCGCTGGGCGCCACCGCGACCATCGAAGTGTGCGACGTCGGCGACCGCGCACAGCTCGCCGAGGCGCTGGCCGGTGTCCCCGACGCCCATCCGCTGACCGGTGTGGTGCACTGCGCCGGCGTCCTCGACGACGGCATGGTCGACGCGCTGACCACCGAGCAACTGGCCCGGGTGCTGCGGCCGAAGGCCGACGCCGCGCTGTATCTGCACGAGCTCACCAAGGACGTCGACCTGGCGCTGTTCGTCCTGTTCTCCTCCGTCGTCGGGGTGTACGGCAACCCCTCGCAGGCCAACTACGCGGCCGCCAGCACCTTCCTGGACGCCCTGGCCCAGCACCGCCAGGCCAACGGGCTGCCCTGCCAGTCCCTGGCCTGGGGCATGTGGGAGGAGACCAGCACGCTCACCGGTGAGCTGGACGTCGGCACCCTGCAGCGCATCCGGCAGGCCGGTATGGAGCCGCTGCCCACCGAGCGGGCCCTGGCGCTGTTCGACCGCTCGCACGCCGCGGGTGACGCGCTGTTGGTCCCGATCCGGCAGTCCGGACAGGGCCCCGGCGGCGGCCCGGCCGCCGGCCGTACCAGGGCGCGGCGGGTGGCCGACAGCGGTGCGGCGAGTACGTCGGGGCCGTCGCTGGCGGAACGGCTCACCGCGCTGCCGGAGGCCGACCGCGAGGGCTATGTGCTGGAGGCGGTGTGCGCGCATATGGCGGCCGTCCTCGGCCACGGCTCGGCCGACGAGATCGCCCACGACCGTACGTTCAAGGAGCTGGGCTTCGACTCGCTGACCGCCGTCGAGCTGCGCAACCGGCTCTCGGCCGCGACCGGACTGCGGCTGCCCGCCACGCTCGTCTTCGACTTCGCCAACCCGCTGGCGCTCGCCCAGCATCTGCGCGAGCAGATCGCCCCGCCCACCGACCCCTTCGAGAGCCGGGTCCGCCAGGTGCTGGCCGCCATCCCGCTGCGGCGGCTGGAGGAGTCCGGTCTGCTGGAGACCCTGCTGCGGCTGGGTGAAGGCGCGGACGACGACACAGGTACGGACGACACGGTGTCCGAGCCGGCCCCGGCCCCGGCCGAAGACGGCGCCGAGAGCACCGACAGTGCCGATATCGCCTCGATGGACCTCGACGAACTGGTGGACATGGCCCTGCGCAACGGCGAGTCCTGACGTGCGCCGCCCGCTGTGCCGCCCCCTCGGAGGAATGTCATGACCGTGGCCGACGACAAGATCGTCGAAGCCCTGCGCGCCTCGCTCCAGGAGGCCGAGCGGCTGCGCAAGGAGAACCAGCAGCTGCGCGCGGCCCCCCGGGAACCGATCGCGATCGTCGGGATGGCCTGCCGCTACCCCGGTGGTGTCGAGTCCCCGGACGACCTGTGGACCCTGCTGGCCGAGGAGCGCGACGCCATCTGCCCCTTCCCCGACGACCGAGGGTGGGACCTGGACGGCATGTGCGGGCCTGACGCCCACCCGGCGGCGCGCAGCGCGGTGGCCGAGGGCGGATTCCTGGGCGGTGCCGCCGCGTTCGACCCGGCGCCCTTCGGGATCTCGGCGGGCGAGGCGTCGATGATGGATCCCCAGCAGCGGCTGCTGCTGGAGACCTCGTGGGAGGCGTTCGAACGGGCCGGGATCGACCCGCGGTCGGTCGCCGGCCGGCGCTACGGCGTGTTCATGGGCACCACCGGCCAGGACTACACCCCACATCTGAGGGATGTCCCCGACGACCTGCTCGGCCATATCGCCTCCGGCGGTTCGAGCGCCGTGCTCTCCGGCCGTATCGCCCTGACCTTCGGCCTCGAAGGGCCCACGGCCACCTTGGACACCGCGTGTTCCGGCTCCCTGGTGGCGCTGCACCTGGCCTGTCAGGCGCTGCGCGGCGGCGAGTGCGCCATGGCGCTGGCCGGCGGCGTCACCGTGATGTCCAGCCCGGACACCTTCATCGGATCGGCCCGGGGGATCGGGCTGCCCGTCGCCAGGCGCTGCCGCTCGTTCGCCGACGGGGCCGACGGGATCGCCTTCGCCGAGGGGGCGGGGGTGCTGCTCCTGGAGCGGCTGTCCGTCGCCCGCGCCCAGGGGCACCCGGTGTTCGCCGTCGTCCGTGGCAGCGCGATCGGCCAGGAAGGCGCCACCAACGGCGCGAGCGCGTCCAACGGGCCCGCCCAACGGCGGCTGATCAGAAAGGCGTTGGACGCCTCGGGTCTCGCGCCGCACGAGGTGGACGCGGTCGAGGGCCAGGGCACCGGTGGCCTGCTCAGCGACGCGGTCGAGGCACAGGCCCTGGCGGCCGTCTACGGCGAGGGCCGCCCCGCCGACCGGCCGCTGCTGCTGGGGGCGGTGAAGTCCAACCTCGGCCATACGCAGGGGGCCAGCGGTATCGCCGGGGTGATCAAGACGGTCCAGGCCATGCGCTACGGCATGGTGCCGCGCACCCTGCACACCGAGGCGCCCTCCCCGCATATCCCCTGGGACGAGGGCCGGATCCGGCTGGTCACCGACGCCACGCCGTGGCCCGGCACGGACCGGCCACGGCGGGCCGGGGTGTCCGCGTTCGGCTTCGGCGGTACGGACGCGCATGTGATCCTGGAACAGACACCGGCCGACGACCCCCCGGCGCCGGAGTCGGAAGTGGCGGCAGGGCCGGCGGGCGGCGGCGTGCTGCTCTGGCCGGTCTCCGGCTGCGACCCCGACGCGCTGCGCGCACAGGCGGCCCGGCTGCTGGACCACATCGAGCGGCGGCCCGGGCTCCGCCCGGCCGATCTCGGCCTGTCGCTGGCGACGTCCCGGGCCGCGCTGCGCCACCGCGCAGTGGTCGTCGGCGAGAGCCGCCGGGACCTGCTGGACGGCCTGCGGGTACTGGCCGACGCGACATCCGCGCCCCATGTCGTACACGGCGAACCGGTCCGCCGCCACCGCCTCGTCGTCCTGCTCACCGGCCACACCCTCGCTCCAGGCACCGGCAAGCAGCTGTACGACGCCTTCCCGGCGTTCGCCGCCGCCTTCGACACGGTCTGCGCGGCGCTCGACGCCCATCTGGGGTTCCCCGCCCGTGACGCGATGCTCACCGAGGCCGACACCGGCGCCGGCCCCGCCCCGGCCGCAGGTCTCGAATCGGCCAGGGCCTTCGCGGTCCAGGTGGCGCTGTTCCGCTTGCTGGAGTCGTGGGGGGTGCGGCCCGGGGTCGTACGCGGTCACGGGGTCGGCCGACTCGCCGAGGAGCACCTCAGCGGGCGGCTGGCACTGCCCGACGCCTGCGCGGCGCTGACCGGCCCGCATCCGCACGCCTGGGCGGAGACGCCACGGGAGATCGCCGACCGGGCCCGCACCTCGGCCAAGGAGGGCACCCTCCACCTCGAACTGGGCGGCCATGAGGTGGCCGAACTCCTCGACGGCACGGGGCCGCACGCCGTGGCCGCGCTGCGGCCCGGCGTGGCCGAGGCGACCGCCGTGGCCACCGCCCTCGCCCATCTGTACGCCCGTGGCACCGCGGTGAACTGGGCCGCGGTGTTCGCCGGAACCGACGCGCGGCGCGTCGACCTGCCCACGTACGCCTTTCAGCGCGGACGGTACTGGCAGGCCGCGTTCGACCCGATCCGGGTACCGTCCGACGGACGGTGACGGACGCGGCACACGGGGGTGCCGGAACCGGCGGGACCGGGACCGGCTGGACGGGGACCGGCTCGCGCGGCGAGCCGGTCCCCGACGTCACGCCCGCCGCCCCGGCCCCGCCGCCTCGGCGCCCAGCCTCACGGGCAGCCGGACGAGCTGCCGGGTGCCCGGCACCGGACGCCACGCCAACTCCTCCTCCGCAACAGCGAGTTCAAGCTGCGGAAAACGGCCGAAGAGCGTCCCCAGCGCGATCTCCGCCTCGTGATCGGCCAGCGTGGCCCCGAGGCAGTGGTGCGGCCCGCGCGAGTACGCCAGGTGTCGCCCGCCCTCGCCGTCGGGCCGGCGGGTGATGTCCAGCCGCTCGGGCTCCGGGAAATGCCGCGGATCGTGGTTGGCGGCGCCCTGTACGGGCAGCACCACATCGCCCTTGCCGATCGGTGTGTCCGCGACCCGGATCCCCTCCGTGGCGTACCGCGGTTTGCCGAACACCATCGGACTGCACCAGCGCAGCAGCTCCTGTACGGCCTCCGGCATCCGCTGCGGCTCGTTCGCGAGGAGCGCGAGCTGGCCGGGATGGGTGAGTAGCGCGAGGACGCCATTGCCGATCAGGCCGGCGGTCGTCTCGTGTGCGGCGACGATCAGGTGGAACGCCATGGTGACCACCTCCGTGTCCGAGAGCCGCTCGCCCTCCGCGCCCTGCGCCATGAGCCCGGTGATCAGGTCGTCCGCCGGTTCGGCGCGGCGCCGCCGAACCAGCTCCCGGAGATAGCCGCCGGACTCCGTGAGCATGTTCTTCAGCCGAAGGATGTCCGCGTAGTCATGGCTCCACTTCCGCCATCTCGCCCGGTCCTCGGCCGGTACGCCGAGCAGTTCGCAGACGACCGCGATCGGCAGCGGATCGGCGAAGTGTTCGACCAGGTCGACGGTCCCGGTCCCGTCCACGGCGTGGACCGGCAGCGCGTCGACCAGCTCGTCCGCCAGCGCCCGCACCCGGGGCAGCAGGGCGGGGACACGCGCCGAGAACGACCCCGCGACCAGCTCGCGCAGCCGTGTGTGATGTGGCGGATCGAGTTGGGTGATGGCGCGGGTGAGCAGGGGCAACAGCTCCTCGGACAGGCCCAGCCAGGTCAGCGACTCGGCGTGGCGGTTCGTGGTGGTGCCGGGCACCGACTGGGAGTTGCTGACGAAGCGCTCATCGGTGAGCACGGCGTGCACATCGTCGTAGCGGGTGACGATCCAGATGTTCCGGCCGTCCGCCAGGGAGCCCAGGGCGACGGGCGCCTCCTCCCTGATCCGCCCGAAGCCGTGGTACGGATCGGCGGTCAGCTCCGGGTCGTTGAGGGAGATCGGGCACCGGCCCGGTTTCTCTGGTGTCATCTTCGGGCCTTCCGTCGTCGGCCATGCCATCCCATGCCGTCCCATCCCATGCCATCCGGGACTGTGCGGAGGATCGCCGATCCGCCTAAAGCAGCCCTGTCGCTGCCACGTCGCGCGGCAAGGGCAGCTTTAGAGCGCTCGGCAAGGGTGACTGCTCGGGGTCCTGAAGCCAGGGAGGACACGGTGATCAACGAGCGCCCGCGCAAGCGGATCGCACTCGAACACAGCCGGCGCCTGAGCGCGGGCGATATCGACGCGCTCCTCGACCTGTACGCGGAGGACGCCACGTACGAGGACCCGGTCGGGGCCGGTGGCGGCAGTGGCCGCGAGGCGCTGCGCGCACACTTCGAGAGCGCCGTGGCCGGAAACGTCCAGGAGACCGTGGAGGACACGGTCGTCGGGCAGGACGGCACCCATGTGCTGTCCCGGATCACCGCGGTGATGGACTACCGGCCCCGTGGCCCGGTGTACGCCGGCCGCGGCTGGGTGCCACCGCCATCGGGTGCGGAGCCGGCCGGTCTGCGCTACCACTACGCGCTGCTGCTCCGCGTCGGCGAGTCCGGCCTCATCGAGGACATGCGGGCGTACTGGGGCCGGCCCGATATCGAGCTCTCGGTGGACGGCACACCGGAGTCGTTCCGCGGCCCCGACACCGTCACCCCCCGCGAGCTGGCCCTGAGGCAGTTGCCGGAGAAATACCTCGGGCGGCTGCTCAAGGGCGATATCGAGGGGACCGTCGCCATGTTCACGGAGGACATCGTCTTCGAGGACCCGGTGGGCGGTATGAAGCTGCACGGCAAGGACGCACTGCGCAAGCATGTGTTCCGCGGTTCCGAGAACAAGGTGCACGAGGTGCTCGGCCGGCCCGTCTCGTCGATGGACGGCCGGTTCGTGGTGATCCGGGGGGACGCCCGGGTGTTTGTACCGGCCGAGATGCGCATGCGCATGATCACCATCTGTGAGGTGAATGAGGACGGCCTCGGCGCGCATATCCGGGGGTTCTGGGGGCTCACGGACCTGACGATGGGGCTTTCCCCGAAAGACCCGCTTTAGCCGCCTCGGACACCCTCATGACGGGTGTCCGAGGCGAAAGGCGAATGTCCGCGCAGACGAGCCCGTTTTCCGAGAGGACTTGATGCCATGACCACACCGACACGCGCCGTTGTGCTGGGCGGCGGATGGGCCGGCATGCTGACCGCTCATGTGCTGGCCCGCCACGTCGAATCCGTGACCGTGGTGGAACGTGACATCCTGCCCGACGGGCCGCACCACCGTAAGGGACAGCCGCAGGCCCGCCACGTCCACGTCCTGTGGTCCAGTGGCGCGGGCATCGTGGAGAACCTGCTGCCGGGCACCGCCGAGCGGCTGCTGGCGGCCGGTGCGCGCCGGATCGGCTTCCAGCGCGACCTGGTGACCCTGACGGCGTGGGGCTGGCAGTACCGCTTCCCGGCCACCGCGTACGCGATGATGTGCACCCGCCCCCTGCTCGACTGGACGGTGCGCAGCGCGATCCTGGCCGACGGCCGGATCCAGGTCGAGCAGGGCACCGAGGCCGTCGACCTGGCCGGTGACCGCTCCCGGGTGACCGGGGTACGGGTGCGCGAAGTGGCCGGCGGCGGCGAGCCCAGGATGCTGGAGGCGGACCTGGTGGTGGACGCCACGGGGCGGGCCTCGCGGCTGGGCCGCTGGCTGGCGGCCCTGGGCCTGCCGGCCGTCGAGCAGGACGTGGTCGACGCCGGTATCGGCTACGCCACCCGCATGTTCAAGGCGCCCGAGGGCGCGGGCGACACCTTCCCCGCGGTCCAGGTGGCCGCCGACCCCCTCACCCGGCAGCCCGGCCGCTTCGGCGTGGTCTACCCCCAGGAGGGCGGCCGCTGGCTGGTCACGCTGACCAGTACGCGCGGCGCCCCGCTGCCCTCCCAGGAGGACGAGTTCCGTGGCTACGCCAAGGAGCTGCGGCACCCGATCGTCAGCGACCTGATGAGCGTCGCCGAGCCCATCAGCTCGATCTTCCAGTCGCATTCGGGAGCCAACCGCCGGCTGTACCCCGAGCGCATGCCGCAGTGGCCGGAGGGTCTGCTGATCCTCGGCGACTCGCTGGCGGCGTTCAACCCGGTGTACGGCCACGGCATGAGCTCGGCCGCCCGCGCCGCCGAGGCGCTGGACAAGGAGCTGGCGCGCGACGGCTTCGGCGAGGGCGGCACCCGGCGGCTCCAGCGGGCGCTGAGCGAGGTGGTCGACGATCCGTGGATCATGGCCGGGCTCAATGACATCCAGTACGTCAACTGCCGCAACCTCTCCCGCGATCCGCGGCTGACCGGCCCGGACACCGCGGAGCGGCTGAAATTCTCCGACTACGTCTCCAGCAAGTCGATCCGGTCGCCGAAGGTTTGCGAGGTCGCCACCGGCGTGCTGTCCCTGAACGCGCCGCAGAGGGCCCTGGGCGACCCCGGCTTCCTGTCGTTGCTGCACAGCGACACCAGCTACCCGGAGCTCGTCGAACCGCCGTTCCGCCCCGAAGAGCTGGAGACGGTCGGGCTCAAGCCCTCCGGCACCGCCGCCAAGGGCGTGTTCGACTGACCGGTCGTCCTCGACCCGCGACGTACTCCCGCCAGCCCGACACGACACCGAGAGAGGTGCGGCCATGGAGCCCAACGAAGAGTCCACCGAGTCCACCGAGTCCGCCCACGACGAACAGATGGCCGGGCGGCTCGCGTCCGCGACGCCCGAGGAGCGCGAGGACCTGCTGCGCGACCTGGTGCTCCGCCGGTCCCGCGAAATCCTCGAACGCCCCGAACTCGACGAGGACGGCAACTTCCTGGAGAACGGCCTGAGCTCGCTGAACGCCCTGCAACTGTCCAAGACCCTGATGGGCGACACCGGGGTCGAAGCCCCGCTCGTCGCCATCGTCGAGCACCCCACCCCCACCCTGCTCGGCAAGTACCTGGCCGAGGCATACGAGGCGGAAGCGGAGTAGGGCCTGACCGGGCCTCGCGCCCCGCCCGTCCGCCTGTCACATCCCAACTCCCGGGAGGCAAGGGATCCCCGTCATGAAGCTGTCCGTTCCCGTGGACCACGGGGTGACGTTGAACGTACGGCACCGGCCGGGTGGCGACGGCCGGCCGTTCCTGCTGCTTCACGGGCTGGGGTCCAACGCCCGGATGTGGGACGAGGCCGCCGACCGGCTCGCGGCCGCCGGCCACCCCGTCTACGCGCTCGACATGCGCGGACACGGCGAGTCCGACGTGGCGCCGGACGGTTACGACAACGAGACCGTCGTGGCCGATCTGGTGACGGTCTGCCGTGAGCTGGGCCTGACCGGGGCGCTGCTGGCCGGCCACTCCTGGGGCGGCAATATCGCGGTGCGGACCGCGGCCGAACACCCCGAACTGGCCGCGGGCCTCGCGCTGGTCGACGGTGGCTGGCTCAGCCTCGTCGACTCCGCGATCACCATCGAGAAGAGCGTGGAAACACTGCAGCGGTGGCACTCCCAGGTCACCGGGGCGACCGAGGAGACCATACGGGAACTCCAGTGGACGCTCCACCCGACCTGGTCCGAAGCCGCCATCGAGGCGATCATGGCCGACCTGGTGAAGGGGCCGGACGGGCGGCTCGCCCAGCGGCTGCCGCTGGAACACCAGGTGTCGATCTCGTACAGCATGTGGAACGACCCGCCCGCCCGCTGGTATCCGGGCATCACGGTGCCCGTCCTGCTGCTGATCGCCCTGCCCCCCTACTCCGCCCTGCGCGGCAGCTGGGCGCGGAAGTGGGTGGCGGAGGCCCAGGCGGCCATCCCGCAGGCGGACTCCCGCTCGTACGTCGACGCGGACCACAACCTCCACGCGGATCAGCCCGAGCGGGTGGCGAACGACCTGCTCGACCTGGCGCACACCGTGGACAAGCCGGCCCCGGAGCGGTCCTGACATGGCGAACGACGAGCGGAAACTCCTCGACTACCTCAAGCGCGTGACCGCCGATCTGCGTGAGGCGCAGCGCCGGCTCAAGGACGTCGAATACGCCCACCACGAGCCCGTGGCCATCGTCGGGATCGGCTGCCGGTTCCCCGGCGGTGTCGCGTCCCCCGAGGATCTGTGGGACCTGGTCGCCGCCGGCCGCGAGGGCACCGGCGGCCTGCCCACCGACCGCGGCTGGGACCTCGACGCGCTCTACGACCCCGACCCCGGGCAGCCGGGCACCAGCTATGTGCGCAACGGCGGATTCGTCTACGACGCCGACGAATTCGACGCCGCGTTCTTCGGGATCAGCCCCAACGAGGCGATCACCATGGCGCCGCAGCAGCGGCTGGCGCTCGAGGTGGCCTGGGAGGCCGTCGAACACGCCCGTATCGACCCGCACACCCTGCGCTCCAGCGCCACCGGTACCTATCTGGGCTGCGACGGCCTCGACTACTTCCTCAACTCCTTCCACGTGCCCGAGAACGCGGCGGGCTATCTGACCACCGGCAACTCGTCGAGCGTGGTCGCCGGGCGCGTCGCGTACAGCCTGGGCCTGGAGGGCGCCGCGGTGACGCTGGACACCGCGTGCTCCTCCGGGCTGGTCGCGATCCACCTGGCGTGCCAGGCGCTGCGCGCGGGCGAGGTGACGCTGGCGCTGGCCGGCGGGGTGTACGTGATGTCCTCACCGGCGCCGCTGGTCGGGTTCAGCGAGCTGCGCGCCCTGGCCCCCGACGGCCGCTCCAAGGCCTTCGCGGCGGGTGCCGACGGCATGACGCTCGCCGAGGGCGCCGGAATCGTCCTGCTGGAGCGGCTGTCGGACGCCCGCCGCAACGGACATCAGGTGCTGGCCGTCGTCCGCGGCTCCGCCGTCAACGAGGACGGGGCGAGCAACGGGCTGACGGCGCCCAACGGCCCCGCGCAGCAGCGCGTCATCCAGCAGGCGCTGGCCGCCGCCCGGCTGGCACCGGCGGACGTGGACGCGGTGGAGGCGCACGGCACGGGCACCAGCCTCGGCGACCCCATCGAGGCCCAGGCGCTGCTGGCCACCTACGGCCAGGACCGGCCCGACGACCAGCCGCTGTGGCTGGGGTCGATCAAGTCCAACATCGGCCACACCCAGATCTCCGCCGGTGCCGCGGGCGTGATCAAGATGGTCATGGCGCTGCGCCACGGGATGCTCCCGCGCTCCCTGCACCTCGACGAGCCCAGCCCGCATGTGGCCTGGGACACGGGCGGAGTACGGCTGCTGGACGAGGCCGTCGAGTGGCCGCGGGCCGAGCGCCCCCGGCGGGCGGGCGTGTCCGCCTTCGGTTTCTCGGGGACGAACGCACACCTGATCCTGGAAGAGGCGCCCCTCGAACCCGCACCGGAGTCACCGCCTGCGGTTCAGCCCGCCGAGTCCGTCACCCCCTGGGTGCTGTCGGCGCGCAGCGCGGCGGCGCTGCGCGGCCAGGCCCGGCGGCTGCTCGACGCGACGCCGGCCTGTGGCGATCCGCGGGCGGTGGGCTGGTCGCTGGTGTCCACGCGGTCGGTGTTCGAGCACCGGGCGGTCGTCACCGGCCCCGACACGGCGGCGCTACGGGGCGGGCTCGGCGCGCTGGCGGCGGGGGAGCCGGCGCCCGGAGTGGTGACCGGCCCGCCGGGCTCGCCGGGCGCGGGAGTGGTCCTGGTGTTCCCGGGACAGGGCTCCCAGTGGCCCGGGATGGGCGCCGAACTGCTGGACGCCTCCCCGGTGTTCGCCGCCCGGATCGCCGAGTGCGAGGCGGCGCTCGCCCCGTACGTGGACTGGTCGCTGACGGAGGTGTTGCGCGGCGCCGACGACGCCGCCGACATCGGCCGCGTCGATGTGGTCCAGCCGGTGCTGTGGGCGCTGATGGTGTCCCTGGCCGCCGTGTGGGCCCACCACGGTGTGCGGCCCGCGGCGGTCGTCGGCCACTCCCAGGGCGAGATCGCCGCCGCGTGCGTCGCGGGCGCGCTCTCGCTGGACGACGGGGCCCGGGTGGTGGCGCTGCGCTCGCAGGCGCTGCGGGCGCTGGCCGGGCGGGGCGCGATGGCCTCTCTCGGCGTCGACCCCGACACCGCCGAACGGCTCGTCGCCGAGGTGGGCGAGAAGGCGGCCGGCGTGGGCGTGGCGGCGCTGAACAGCCCGTCCTCCACCGTGGTCTCCGGCCCGCCCGACGCGGTGGCCGCCGTCGTCGCCGCCTGCGAGGCCACCGGCGCGCGGGCCCGCACCATCGATGTGGACTACGCCTCGCACGGCCCCCAGGTGGACGAGATCGCCGACGAGGTGAAGGACCGCCTGGCCGGGGTCGGCGGGCAGGCCACCGACGTGGCGTTCTACTCGACCGTGACCGGTGGCCCATTGGACACCGACACCGACACCGACACCGCCGCCGCCCTGGACGCCGACTACTGGCTGACGAATCTGCGCCGGCCCGTCCGGCTCACCGAGGCGGTCGACGCAGCTCTGAGCGCGGGACACCGGGTGTTCATCGAGGTCAGTACCCACCCCGTGGTCGTCCCCGCGCTTCAGCAGTGCTTCGAGTCCGCCGAGGTCGCCGCGGCGGCCATGGGCACGCTGCGGCGCGCCGAAGGCGGCCCGGCACAGCTGGCCACCGCGCTGGCGCAGGCGTTCACCTCCGGGGTGCCCGTGGACTGGCGGCCCTGGTTCGCCGGCCCGCACGCCCTCCAGGCCGTGGCCCTGCCCACCTACGCGTTCGACCGCGAGCGCTACTGGCTGCCCCAGGCCCGCGCGGCGGCCGGCGGCGACGGCACCCAGGACCCGGCCGAGGCCGAACTGTGGGGCGCCGTCGAAGACCTCGACATCGAGGCGCTGGCACGGGTGCTGGAGCCGGACGGCACGGCCGAGGACATCGAGGCGCTGCGGCCCGCCCTGCCCGTACTGTCCACCTGGCGCCGCCGCCACCGCGAACGCACCACCCTGGCGTCATGGCGCCACCAGATCCGGTGGACCCCGCTGCCCGACCCCAACCCGCCCGCTCTGAGCGGCACCTGGCTGCTGCTCGTCCCCACCGGCCACCAGGACCACCCGGCGGCCCGTATCGCGGCCGAGGCCCTGACCGGACACGGCGCCGAGGTGCGGCCCTGCCCCGTCGACGCCTCCGCCACCAGCCGCGCCGAGCTCGCCGAATGGCTGACGGTCCTGTGCTGTGACCAGGCCCCGGCAGGGGTGGTCAGCCTGCTCGCGCTCGACGAGCGCCCCCGCCCCGACCACCCGGCCGTGCCCGCCGGGCTCGCCGCCACCGTGGCGGCCCTCCAGGCGCTCGGCGACGCGGGGCTCACCGCGCCGCTGTGGTGCCTGACCCAGGGCGCGGTGTCCACCGGCCCGGACGACTCGCTGTCGCACCCCCTCCAGGCGGAGATCTGGGGCGTGGGCCGGGTGGCCGCGCTGGAACACCCCGACCGATGGGGCGGCCTGGTGGATCTGCCGGCCACCCCCGACGAGCAGACCGCGGTCCGGCTGGCGGCCCTGCTGGCCGACGCACCATCAGACGGCTCGGCGGACGACTCATCAGACAGCCTGGCCGAGGACCAAGTGGCGATCCGGGCCGGTGGCGGGGCGCTGGCCCGCCGCCTCGTCCACACCACCGGCGGGACCACCACCGGCGGGACCACCACCGGCGGACGCACCGCGGGCGACGCGTGGCAGCCCCGGGGCAGTGTGCTGATCACCGGCGGCACCGGAGGCGTCGGCGCGCTGCTGGCCCGCTGGGCCGCCGAACGCGGCGCCGACCGCCTCGTCCTCACCAGCCGCCGGGGCCCCGACGCGCCCGGCGCCGCGGAACTGGCCGCCGAACTGCACGGCCTGGGCGCCGCCGTGACCGTCGCCGCCTGCGACGCGGCCGACCCGGAGGCCATGCGGGGCGTACTGGACGCGATCCCCGCCGAACACCCGCTGACCGCCGTCATCCACGCCGCGGGCGTCAGCGAGCAGGACCTCATCGCGGACGTGGACGACGCACATCTGAACCGTATGCTGGCGCCGAAGGCGCTCGCGGCCTGGCACCTCCACGAGCTGACGCAGGCCCTCGACCTCTCCGCGTTCATCCTGTTCTCGTCGGTCTCCGCGTCCTGGGGCAGCGGTCAGCAGGCCGGCTACGCCGCCGCCAACGCCTACCTGGACGCGCTCGCCGAGCACCGCCGCGGCCTCGGCCTGCCGACCACCTCCGTGGCCTGGGGGCTGTGGGGCGAGGTGGGCATGGCCACCACGGCCGAGGAGGTCGACGCCTTCCGCCGCCGCGGCATCCACCCCCTCGACCCCGGGCTGGCCATCGCCTCGCTCCAGCAGACGGTGGCGCGCGGGGAGACCAACGCCGTGGTCGCCGCCGTCGACTGGCGGCGCTTCCTGACCGGCTTCACCGCGCTGCGCCCCAGCCCGCTGCTGTCCGACCTCCCCGAGGCCGTCGAGGCGCGCGCCGAGGAGACCGGGCCGGGGGAGGAGGAGGCGGATCCGCTGCGGCGCAAGCTGGCCGGCTGCCCGCCGGCCGAGCAGCACCACATCCTCGTACGACACGTCCAGGCGCATGCGGCTTCCACCCTCGGCCACCCCGACGCGGACGCCGTGCCCCCCACCAAGCCGTTCCAGGAACTGGGCTTCGACTCGCTCACCGCCGTCCAGCTGCGCGACCGGCTCAATGCCAGTACGGGGCTGCGGCTGCCCACGACCGTCCTGTTCGACTATCCATCGGCCGAGGAACTGGCCCGCCATCTGCACGGGCTGCTCGTCGCCGACGCGGCCTCGGGCGAACAGCTGATCATGTCGGAGCTCGACGGCTGGGACGCCGCCCACGCGCCGGACACCGTCGACGAGGCCGCCTGCTCCCGGATCGCCGCACGCCTGCAGTTGCTGGCCGACAAGTGGAGCGACACCGCCCGCGCCACCGGGTCCCACGGCGACCTGGAGGCGGCGACGGCGGAGGAGATATTCGACCTGATCGCCAACGAGTTCGGGAAGTCCTGACATGATGAAGGGCATCATTCTCGCGGGCGGGAACGGAACACGGCTGCAGCCCCTCACCTTGGCGGGGTCGAAACAGCTGGTTCCCGTTTACGACAAACCCATGATCTATTACCCGCTGTCCGTTCTCATGTTCGCGGGCATCCGGGATATCCTGATCATCAGCCGCCCCACGGAACTGCCCCAGTTCCAAAAGCTTTTCGAAGACGGCAGGCGCCTGGGGCTCAACATTTCCTATGCCGCCCAGGAAAGACCGCGGGGAATCGCCGACGCGTTCCGAGTCGGCGCGGACCATATTCGCGGTGAGGAGTGCGCGCTGATCCTGGGCGACAACCTCTTCCATGGCGCGAACCTGCCCACGCTGCTCCGCAGAAGCGTGCAGCGGTTGCGCGGATGTGTGCTGTTCGGGCACGAGGTCGCCGACCCCCGGCACTTCGGCGTCGCCGAAATAGACGACCGCGGCAGACTGCTGTCCATCGAGGAGAAACCGGAGCGGCCCCGGTCGAACCTGGCCATTCCCGGTCTGTACTTCTTCGACAGCAGCGTGGTCGACATCGCCAAGCGCCTGGCTCCCTCGGACCGGGGCGAGTTGGAGATCACCGATGTGCTGCAGGCCTATCTGGAGGAGGGCCGGGCCGATCTGGTGTGGCTCGGCAGGGGCGTCACCTGGCTGGACACCGGCACTCACGAGACTCTGCTGGACGCGGGCCGTATGGTGCGCGACGTACAGCACTACCAGGGCACCCGGCTCGGCTGTGTCGAGGAGATCGCCATGTACATGGGATTCATCGAACCCGACGACTGCCATGCGCTGGGCGCCGAGATGAGCAATTCGCCCTACGGTCAGTACGTCATGGACCGCGCTCGCTCGTATCAAAGGGGCCTGCCGCCCGCGCGGTTCCTGGAGGGAATATGAGACTCCTCGTCACCGGCGCCGCGGGGTTCATCGGCTCCACCTACGTACGCGGGCTCCTCACGCGGGGCGGTGCGGAGCGGGGCGGTGCCGAACGGGGCGCTGCCGACTGGGGCCCCGACGTCTCCCAGGTCACGGTGCTGGACAAGCTCACCTACGCCGGCTCGCTGAGCAACCTCGAGACCGCCGACCCCCGGCTGACGTTCGTCCACGGCGACATCTGCGACGCCGAACTGGTCGACACGCTCATGAAACAGGCCGGCCAGGTGGTCCACTTCGCCGCCGAGTCCCATGTGGACCGCTCCATCGCCGGCGCCGACGCTTTCATGCGCACCAACGTCGAGGGCACCCATACGCTTCTGCAGGCCGCCTTGCGGCACGGCGTGGAGCGGTTCGTCCATGTCTCCACCGACGAGGTCTACGGCTCCGTCGAGACCGGCTCCAGCTCCGAGACCGCCCTGCTCGACCCCAACTCGCCCTACGCCGCCTCCAAGGCCGCCTCGGACCTGATCGCCCTCGCCTACCACCGCACCCATGGTCTTGACGTACGCGTCACCCGGTGCAGCAACAACTACGGTCCCCGCCAGTTCCCCGAAAAGATCATCCCGCTGTTCATCACCAACCTGCTCGACGGCGAGGACGTACCGCTGTACGGGGACGGGCTGAACGTACGCGACTGGCTGCACGTCGAGGACCACTGCCGCGGTGTGGAACTGGCGCGCACCAAGGGGTGCCCCGGCGAGATCTACAACATCGGCGGCGGCACCGCGCTGACCAACCGCGAGCTGACCGGCCTGCTGCTGGAGGCATGCGGCGCCGACTGGGGCCGCGTACGGTATGTCGCGGACCGCAAGGGACACGACCGGCGCTACGCCATCCGGGACGACAAGGCCAGGGACGGACTCGGCTACCGCCCGCGGCATGACTTCGCCGCCGGGCTGGCCGAGACGGTCGCCTGGTACCGGGACAACCGCGCCTGGTGGGAACCGCTCAAGCGGTCCGCCCAGCCGACCCACCGCTGACCATGCGAACCACTGCACGCCGTTGGCCGCGCGGCCAACGGCGTGCAGTGATATGTGCGGTCAGCCGCGGCTTTCGACGAACTCCTTGATGGACGAGACCATGTAGTCGATCATCTCCTCGGTCAGCCCCGGGTAGACGCCGACCCAGAACGTGTGCTCGGTGATGATGTCGCTGTTGGTCAGCTCACCGCACACCCGGTGCGGCGCCTCCGCGTGCGCGGGGTGGCGGGTCAGGTTCCCGGCGAACAGCCGGCGCGTGCCGATCTTGCGGGACTCCAGGAAGTCGACGAGCTCGGCCCGGCTGAACGGGGCCGCCGGGTCGACGGTCAGGACGAACCCGAACCAGCTCGGATCGGAGCGCGGCGTCGCCTCCGGCAGGATCAGCCAAGGCAGCCCGTCAAGCCCCTCGCGCAGCTGACGCCAGTTGCGCCGCCGGGCCGAGCAGAACGCGTCGAGCTTGTCGAGCTGCGCCAGCCCCAGCGCCGCCTGCAGATCGGTCGACTTCAGGTTGTATCCGATGTGGGAGAAAATGTACTTGTGGTCGTAGCCGGCCGGCAGCGTGCCCATCTGATAGCCGAACCGCTTGCGGCACGTATCGCTCTCGCCCGGTTCGCACCAGCAGTCCCGGCCCCAGTCCCGCAGCGACTCCACGATCCGCGCCAGCGCCAGGTTCGAGGTCAGCACGCAACCGCCCTCGCCCATGGTCAGATGGTGCGCGGGATAGAAGCTGACGGTCGTCAGATCGCCGAAGGTACCGGCCAGTTGCCCGTCGTACGTGGAGCCCACGGCGTCGCAGGTGTCCTCGATCAGGACCAGGTCGTGGTCCTGCGCCAGCTGGGCCATCTCCGCGGCCTCGAAGGGGTTCCCCAGGGTGTGCGCCATGATGATGGCCTTGGTGCGCGGCCCGATGGCCTGCGCCACCCGCTCGGCCGTGGCGTTGTACGTCCGCAGCTCGACGTCCACATAGACCGGGACAAGGCCGTTCTGCAGGATCGGGTTGACGGTGGTCGGGAAGCTGGCCGCCACCGTGATGACCTCGTCGCCCGGGCGCAGCCGGCGGTCGCCCAGCAGATGGGAGGTGAGCGAGGAGAGCGCCAAGAGGTTCGCGGACGACCCGGAGTTCGTCAGATGGGCCTTACGGCGCTTCATTCTGCGCGCGAAGGCCGACTCGAACTTCCGGGAGGACTTGCCCGCCGCGATCCGCATCTCCAGCGCGGCCTCCACCAGCGCGACCCGGTCCTCCTCGTCCAGCACCGCGCCCGAGGGCCAGATCTCGGTCACCCCGGGGATGAAGCCCCGCCCCTCCTGGCTGTCCTGGTGGTACTTGCGCACCTCGTCGAGGATGCGCGCGACCCGTTCGCTCATCTGCTGTCCTTCCCATGGCTGTTCCCGGGCCCGCCGGCCGTCGCCGTACGCACCGCCGCGGGCGGCGAGCCGGCTGCCGCGAGCAGATCGCGCAGTGACTCCTGAAGGGTTCGGCGCGGCGCCCAGCCCAGCAGGCGCCGCGCCCGTGCGATGTCCAGCCGCTGCCAGGCCGCGTCCGAACGCGTCCGGTGCAGGGCCGGGTCCTCGACCACCCGCACCGGCAGCCCGCTGAGCGCGATCATCAGATCGACCAGCCTGCGCACATGCACCGCCTGGCCGCTCCCGATGTTCACAACGGCCCCGGTGACCGCGCCGACCGGGGCCACGGCCGCCGCGATCACCGCGTCGGCCACGTCCCGGACGTCCACCAGATCGCGGTGGTCGCGCAGCGGCGCAAGCCGCAATTCTCCGTGGCCTGCCGTCAGATGGGCGGCCACGACCCCGGTGAGGCTGGTGCCGGGGGCGCCCGGACCGCAGGCGACGGAGACCCGCAGTACGGTCCCGGCCACGCTGCCCTCGGCCGCGGCCCGCAGCACGGCCTGCGAGCCGCGCAGCTTGGTGCGGCCGTAGACGGTGGCCGGGTCGGTCGGCCAGTCCTCGCCGATCGAGGTCCCGGGCGCGGCCGGGCCGTACTCGTAGGCGCTGCCCAGGTGGATCAGCCGCGGCCGGTCCGGGAGGTGAGCGACGGCCGTGGTGAGGCGGCTCACGAACCCGGAGTTGGCCTCGGCCATCTGCCGTTCGCCGCCGCCCCAGACCGCGCCCGCGGCGTTCACCAGCACCCGCGCCCCCGTATCGGCGCAGAGCCGGGCCAGCTCGGCGGGGCCGGCCGCGGTCAGGTCCAGGCGCACCGAACGGCAGCCGTCGCCGTCCGCGCCGCCGCCGTCCGTGCCGTCCCCGCTCAGGCTGCCGCGGGAGACCCGTACCACCCGGGCGCCAGCGGCGGTGAGCGCCGAGCAGATGTGCCGCCCCAGATACCCGGAGCCGCCCAGCACCAGGACCGGCGTGCCGGCCAGTGCGTCGGCAGCGCGGAGCGGAGGAGCCGAAGAGGCGGCCATGGTTCCCTCCCGGGAGGATGGGGCTACGGACGGGCGTCGTGGGCCTTCTCGCTGCCTGCCTTCGTGCTGCCTGTATTCCTGCTGCCTGTATTCCTGAAGACGGCCTGCCAGAAGTAGCTCCAGGGGAGGCCCCGGGTGTCCGCGGCGCAGGTCCATCGGTCGGCGGGCCGGTAGGCGTCGATGAAGGCGGGCACGGCCGCGGCCACGGCCTCGCTGTCGTGGATGTCGAGCACCTGCCGCAGCGGCCCGGTCTCCATGGCCAGCTTCACTGCCTCTTCGCCCTTCTGGTGGCCGTCCATGCTCTTGTCCCGGAACTTTCCGACCGGGTTCTTCACGAAGAACGCCCCGCACCTCTCGTCGATCAGGCGCAGATAGGCCTTGACGGTGTCGGGGGTCATCTCCGTGAAGGAGTGCACATTAACGCACAGGTCGAAGCGGTCCGTGCCCAGTGCCGTGTCGATGTCCTCAACCTGCACGAACTTCAGCTTGGCGAACTGCTTCTCGTCCAGGACCGCACGCAGATATGCCCTGCTCAGCGAGAGCGTGTTCTTCAGGTCGATGATGGTGTACGAGGCGAGGTCATAGTTGGACAGCATCGAGTGGCAGGTGCGCCCATAGCCCGCGCCGATCTCCAGAACGCGGGCGCCGTCCAGGTCCACCTCCTTCTCGATGAATCCGAGTTCAAGTGCCGCCTGGAGATAGTCCAGGCATACGGACTTGCCCTCGTAGCGGACCGTGACCGGATCTCCCACCTCACGGTTGTGGACACTCTCGATCTTCGACCAGTCGTCGTCGCCCAGCCGCGTGGCCAGTTCGTACACAAGGGCCCGCAAATACCTGAGCCCGTTGGCGGTCGGATCCCAAAGGGCGAGATTGAAATTCCGTCGGTCCGACTTGAAACCGGTCAGATCGGTGGCCGCGTCCTCGGTGACCCAGAGTTCACTGATGCGCTCCCACTGTCGGCTGGCCTGAAAAACCTTTGCCATCCCGCCCTCCTTCTGCGCCTTGTCCGTCGGCGTCGGTCGCGTCCCGGTGCTGGGAAGTCTCCAGGCGGCCGCTAAAGGCGGACTAACTCGGGTTGACAGTTCTGCTTTAGGCGGATCGGCGATCGTCTCCTGGGAGAGATGCGTGGCCAGAGACGTGTGGCCAGAAAAGGTGGGCGGCGAAACGTGGGCGGCGAAAGGGAGAACCACACCATGCGGGACACCCCTATCAGCTTTCCTCTGCGGGGGCGCCCCGGACCATTCGACCCGCCCGAGGTGCTGGGACAGCTGCGCGAGGAGCGGCCGATCGCGCCCATGCGATTCGCCGACGGCCATGTGGGCTGGCTGGTCACGGGGTATTCGGCGGTGCGCGCCATTTTGGGGGACGCCCGGTTCAGCACCCGGCTGGAGCTGGGTCACCCGATCGTCGATGTGCCGACGGCCCAGCTCTCGGGCCAGACCACGGGCCCCGGGATGTTCCCGCTGATGGACCCTCCGGACCACACCCGGTACCGGCGGCTGCTGATGGCCGAGTTCACCGTCCGGCGGATGAAGCGGCTCGAATCGCGGATCGCGGAGATCACCCATGGGCGCCTCGACGCGATGGAAGCCGCCGGTTCACCGGCGGACCTCGTGGCGGAGTTCGCCTCCCCGGTCCCGGCCCTGGTGATCTGTGAACTGCTCGGCGTCCCCGACGAGGACCGGGAGGAGTTCCGGCTGGCCGTGGAGGCCCTGTTCTGCTGGGACACCACCCCCAAGGAGGCACAGGCCGCCCTGGCCGTCACCCTCCGCGTGTTCCCCGCGCTCATCGCGCGCCGGCGCGCCGAACCCACCGACGACATCTTCAGCGGTCTGGTCCACAGCGCCGAGCTGACCGACCAGGAACTGGCCACCATCGGCTACATCCTGCTCGCCAGCGGCCTGGAGACCACCGCCAACATGCTGTCGCTCGGCACCTTCGCCCTGCTGTGCCATCCCGAGCAGAAGGAGGCGCTGCGCGGCGACCCGGATCTCATCGACACCGCGGTGGAAGAGCTCGTGCGCTATCTGTCCATCGCCCAGTACGGCTCCGTGCGCACGGCCTTGGAGGATGTCGAGATCGAAGGGACGCTGATCGGCAAGGGGCAGTCCGTCCTGGTGTCGATGTCGGCGGCCAACCGCGACGCGGCGCGCTTCGGCGACCCCGACACGCTCGACATCACCAGGCCCATCGGCGGCCATATCGGCTTCGGCCACGGCTTCCACCACTGCCTGGGCCAGCAACTGGCCCGCGCCGAGATGCGACAGGCGTTTCCCGCGCTGCTGGACCGCTTTCCCGAGCTGCGGCTGGCCGTTCCGCCCGACGAGGTCCCGACCGCGGAGGACCGGTTCACCTACGGTGTCCACCGGCTGCCGGTGGCGTGGTGACCATGCGCGTAGGTGTCAGGAAGGACCTCTGCATGGGGGCCGGCATGTGCGCGCTGACGGCGCCGGAAGTGTTCACCCAGAGCGAGGACGACGGGATCGTCGAAATCCTCGACCCGCATCCCTCTCAAGACCGGCACGCCCTGGTCCGGCGCGCGGTGACGCTCTGCCCGGCCGGCGCCATCACGGTCACCGAAGACGCCGAGGAGTGACCCTCTCGGCGCCACGGCCGGCAATCCGTCGTGCACGATCCGCCGCTGACAATCAGAGAGGAGATGCCGGCCATGCGCGTCCTGTTCGTCACATTTCCCTGGCATACCCACTTCCAGTTCTGTGCGCCGATGGCCTGGGCGCTGCGCACCGCGGGCCACGAGGTCCACTTCGCGGGCAGCCCCGACCTCATCGACGTCATCACCGGGGCAGGACATACGGCCGTCCCGGTCGGCCCCGATGAGCCCTTCACCGAGCGGGCATACCGAGCGCGCGAGGACGTACAGGGGAAGCTCAAGGAAAGCGGCGTCATCAACGACACGAGCGGCGGGTCGGGCAGCGATTCCGGGAGCGGGAACGCCCCCGTCCTCGATCTCGGCGAGAACGGCGAGGAAAACCTTCCCTGGAGCTATCTGAAGCTGATCGCCGCCGGCTCCACCGAGGTGGCCAAGCTCGCCAATGACGCGATGATCGACGATCTGGTCGCGTACTGCCGCTGGTGGAAGCCCGATCTGGTGGTGTGGGAGTGGCTGACCTACGCGGGCGCCGTCGCCGCCGCCGCGGTGGGCGCGGCCCATGCACGGATGCCGATCGGCATCGAGGTCGAGGCCCGGATCCGCCGCCACTTTGTGAAGGTACGGGACCAGCAGCCCCCGGCCGACCGCGAGGACCCCATGCGGGACTGGCTCGGCGGGTGGGGGGACAAGTACGGCTTCGAGTTCTCCGAAGACCTGGTGACCGGGCAGTTCACGATCGACCAGGTGCCGGACTCGATGCGGCTGGCCTGCGAGGTGCCGCATGTCCCGGTCCGTTACGTGCCCTACAACGGCCCCGCCGTCGTGCCCGAGTGGATCCGCAGCGAACCGCGGGCGCCGCGGGTCCTCGCCACCTTCGGGACGAGCATGTGGGACACGGACAAGTCAGGGCTTGTCCTCGACAGCCAGCGGGTGTCCAAGGACCAGCTTCAGGACATGCTGGACTCGCTGGCCGACCTCGATATCGAGCTGGTGATGACCCTGCCGGTCAGCATGCAGAAACAGCTGGAGCGCATTCCGGACAACGCGCGGTTCGTCGAGTTCGTGCCCATGCACACCATCGTCCCTTCGTGCGCGGCCGTGATCCACCACGGTGGACTTCCCACCTTCCTCAGCTCGCTGGCCCACGGGATTCCGCAGATCATGCTCACCTGGATGGCCCCGGACGCCTCGGTGCGCGGCGCCCGCCTGCACAAGGCCGGGGCGGGCGAGTGGATTCCGCCCGAGCGTATGACGGGCCGGCGGATCCGGGACTCCCTGGTGCGGCTGCTGGACGACCCGTCGGGCGCCCAGCGGCTCCGTGACGAGGTACGGGCCCAGCTGTCCCCCAACGAGGCGGCTCCGGAGCTGGAGCGGCTGGCCGCCCGGTTCGGTTCTCGCTGACTGTCCTGACCCCAGAGCCCCTGAGCCCCTGAGCCCCTGAGCCCGCCGTGGTCAGGGGCTCAGCTGTGCCGTGCTCAGGACTCCCCGAACTCCCGGTCGATGAGGGCGAACATCTCGTCCGCGGACGCCGTCTCCAAGTCGTCGCCGCCCGTCTCCTCGGCAGGGTCGGGCGCGCCGTCCCCGGCCCCGGCCCCCTCGTCGTATCGCCACAGCAGCACCCGCAGCCGGTGGGTGAGCCCGGCGCGGCGCGGATCGTCGGCGGCCAGGGCGGCGAGCGCGGCCTCGATCTCGTCGAGGTGTGCCGCGACCGGTTCCGCCTCCGGCGCCTCGGGCAGCACCTGGGTGACCAGATGGCCGGCCAGCGCGGTCGGCGTCGGATAGTCGAAGACCAGCGTGGCGGGCAGGCTCAGGCCGATGGCGCCGCGCAGCCGGTTCTTGAATTCGACGGCCGCCAGGGAGTCGAACCCCAACTCCTTGAAGGGCTGGTCCGGGTCGACCGACTCCGCCGCCGGATAACGCAGCGCACCGGCCACATGGGAGCGGACGAGCGCCAGCAGCGTACCGGCGCGTGCCTCGGGCGCCTGGGCCGTCAGCCGCTCCCGCAGGGCCGTCAGGCTCTCGGAGCTCTCCTCGTCCGGAGCGTCCAGCGCCGTCTGCCAGGCCCGCCGGGCCGCCGGGATCTCGTCGAAGAGCCGGCTGGGGCGCGCCATGGTGAACAGCGGGACGAAACGATCCCAGTTGACGTCCGCGACCACCGCGTGCGCGTCGCTCCGGCCTTCGTCGTGGCCGCCTCCAGTGTCGCCCTGCTCGCTGCCGCCACCGCCCTCGTCGAGCGTCCGCCGCAGCGCGGCCAGTGCCAGCTCGGGCGGGAGGGCCGGAAGCCCCAGCCGTTCGGCGCGTTCGGCCGCCTCCGGGCCCTCCGAACCGTCCCATACGCCCCACGCCAGCCGTACGACATGGCCACCGGCCGCCTGGCGCCGCCGCGCCACCGCGTCCAGATACGCGTCGGCCGCGGCCCGTGCGCCGTGCCCGCCACCGCCCCACACCGCGGCGATGGATGAGAAGACCACCACCGGATCGTCGGGCTCCAGGCCGCACGCCTCCGCGAGCCGATCGGCTCCCCCCATGGCGTTCGACACCGCCTCGGCCAGCCGGTCCGGTGTGAGTTCGGCCAGCGGTGCCCAGTCGCTCGGCGCCCCGGTGTGGATGACCGTACGGACCCGCAGCCCCGAGGCCGCGAGTTGGTCGGCCAGCTCCCGCTGGGCCTCCGGGCCGGACGGCACACCGTCCAGCACCGTCGCCTCCGCGCCCAGCTCCGCCAGCTCGGCCACCAGCTCCGCGCCACCGGGCGCGTCCGGGCCGTCCGGCGCCAGCAGGACCAGGCGCTTCGTGCCGCCCGCGGCCAGCCACCGCGCCACGAGAGCCGCGGTCCCGGCGACACCGCCGGTGACGAGGACATCGTTCCGGGGCGTCCACTCACGCGCCGGCGCCTCCCCGAGGCCGCTCAGTGGTGCGGGCAGCAGCCGCCGCCCGAAGGCCCCGGCCGGCCGCAGCGCCACCTGGTCCTCCCCGTCCCGGCCCGTCAGCCCGGCGCGCAGCAGGTCAGGGGCAAGGTCCTCGGGTGAGGCGGGCAGGTCGACCAGCCCGCCCCACGCCGCCGGATGCTCCAGCGCGGCCACCCGGCCGAGCCCCCACACCTGAGCCTGCGCGGGGGCCAGTGGCCGCTCGTCGTCAGCGACCGCCACCGCGCCCCGCGTGGCGCACCACAGGGGCGCGGCGAACTCCGCGTCCAGCAGGGCCCGTAGCAGGGTGTGGGTGCCCGTCACACCGCCGATCACGGCCGGGAACGCCTCGTCGTGCGGGCGTTCGTCGAGCGGCAGCAGGGACAGCACCCCCGCCCAGGGCCCGCCCTCGTCGCCCAGCGCCCGCAGCGCCGCGGCGAGCCCGGCCACATCCGTCCCGCCGTCCGCCACCAGCCGCCGCACCTCGCCGCCATCCGCCGCGAGGGCCGGCTCACACGCGTCGGCCCACTCCTCGGCGCCCTCCGGCGGTACGACCAGCAGCCATGGGCCGGCAGCGGCTGCCGCCGGGCCGAGGTCAGGCAGACGGCGCCAGCCGACCCGGTAGCGCCAGGAGTTCACGGTCGACCGCTCATGGCGCTCCTGGTGCCAGCGCGACAGCGTCGGCAGCACCGCGCCGAGCGACGAGTGCCGCCCGTCCTCCTCGCCGATGCCCAGCGCCTCGGACAGCGCCGGGAGATCCTGCGCCGCCACCGCGCTCCAGAACCGCACCTCCTCCTCGTCCGCCTCCGCCGGCGGCGCGTCCGCCAGGGCATCCGGCAGCCAGTACCGCTCGCGCTGGAAGGGGTAGGTGGGCAGGTCCACGGTCGGTGGCGGGGTCCCGTGGGCGAACCACGGCCGCCAGTCGACGGGGGTGAGCGTGTGCAGCCGGGCGAGCGCGTGGGCCAGGCCCTCGACATCGGGCTGCTTACGTGTCAGGGCGGGGACCAGCAGGGGAGGGTGCGCGGGCAGGTCGTCCAGCGTGTCGAGGGTGTCCTGCGCGGCGGGGACGAGTACGGCGTCGGGGCCGACTTCGACGAAGACTGCCGTGTGCGGGGCGGTGTGTGCGATGGCGGGGTGGAAGTGGACGGGTCGGCGGATGTGGCGGACCCAGTAGTCGGGGGTGGTGATGTCCTCGTCGGCGGGTTCGCCGGTGAGGTTGCTGATGAGGGGGATGGTCGGCTGGTGGTACGTCAGCCCGGCGATGGCGTCGCGGAAGTCGTCCAGGACCGGTTCCATGAGGGGGGAGTGGAAGGCGTGGCTGACGGTCAGCGCTTTGATCCTGCGGCCGCGTTCCTTCCATGCCGTGCCGATCTTGGTGACGAGGTCCAGCGGGCCGGAGATGACGGTGCTGGTGGGGGCGTTGAGGGCGGCGATGGTGACCTGGCCGTCGTACGGGGCGAGGGCTTCGGCGGCTTCTTCGGCGGTGGCTTCGAGGGCGGTCATGGCGCCGCCGGTGGGCAGACTGCCGAGCAGGGTGGCGCGGGCGGCGACCAGGCGGCAGGCGTCTTCGAGGGAGAGGACTCCGGCGATGTGTGCGGCGGCGATCTCACCGATGGAGTGGCCGATCACCGCGTCCGGCCGCACACCGCAGTCCTTCAGCAGCCGGGCCAGTGCCACCTGCACGGCGAACAGCCCGGCCTGGGTGTAGGTGGTGTGGTCCAGCAGTTCGGCTCGCGGCCGGCCGTGCAGTACGACATCGGCCAGCGGGTGGTCCAGATGCGGATCGAGCAGCCGGCACACCTCGTCGAAGGCGGCGGCGAAGCCCGGGAAGCGTTCATGCAGTTCGGCGCCCATGCCCGGGCGCTGGCTGCCCTGCCCGGAGAACAGGAACACCCGCCACCCGGATCCCCGCACCCCCGCCTCGCGCCGTACCAGCGCCGGATGCTCCTCCCCGGCCGCCAGCGCGGCCAGGCCCGCCCGTAGCGTCGCGGTGTCCCGGCCCATGACCACGGCCCGGTGGTCGAACACCGTACGCGAGGTGGCCAGCGACCAGCCCACCGCGTCCGGATCGCCGTCGACGGCCGCCGCGACGGCCGCCGCGTTCAGCAGTTGCCCGGCCTGCGCGCGCAGCGCGTCCGCGCCGCGCGCCGACACCACCCACGGCGTGACCCGGTCCTCGGGCCGGTCGGTGGCCGTGTCGGCGGGTGTGTCTGTGGCCGTGTCCGTGTCCGTGGGCGTGTCCGTGGGCGGGGCGGGCTCCTCCAGGATGACGTGGGCGTTGGTGCCGGAGATGCCGAACGAGGACACCCCGGCCCGGCGCGGATGGTCCCCCCGCGGCCAGTCGACCGGCTCGCTCAGCAGCCGTACGGCACCGGAATCCCAGTCCACATGGGAGGTCGGCTCGTCGACGTGGAGGGTGGCGGGCAGTCGGCCGTGGCGCAGGGCCATCACCATCTTGATCACGCCCGCCACGCCCGCCGCCGCATGGGTGTGGCCGATGTTCGACTTGATCGAGCCCAGCCACAGCGGCCGGTCCGCCGGGCGGTCCTGACCGTAGGTCGCCAGCAGTGCCTGGGCCTCGATCGGGTCACCGAGCGTCGTACCCGTGCCGTGCGCCTCCACCGCGTCCACCTGGTCGGCGGTGAGCCGGGCGCTGTCCAGCGCCTGCCGGATCACACGTTCCTGCGCGGCGTCGTTGGGCGCGGACAGCCCGTTGCTCGCACCGTCCTGGTTGACCGCCGAGCCGCGCAGTACGGCGAGTACGCGGTGGTCGTTGCGCAGCGCGTCCGAAAGCCGCTCCAGCAGCACCAGGCCCGCGCCCTCGGAGAAGCCGGTGCCGTCCGCGGCCGCGGCGAACGCCTTGCAGCGGGCGTCCGGCGCGAACCCCCGCTGCCGGGAGAACTCCACATACGCCGTGGGCGTGCTGAACACGGTCACGCCGCCGGCCAGGGCCAGGTCGCATTCGCCCTGCCGCAGCGCCTGTCCGGCGAGGTGCATCGCCACCAGTGAGGCGGAGCACGCGGTGTCCAGGGTGACCGCGGGACCTTCGAGGCCCAGCGTGTACGCCACGCGGCCGGACACCACGCTGGTGAGTCCGCCGGTGGCCGTATAGCCCTCGAAGCCCTCGGGGATCCGCGGTATCCGCGACAGATAGTCCTGACTCGACACCCCCGTGTAGACCCCGGTGGCGGAGCCTTTGAGGGTGGTGGGGTCGATCTGCGCGCGTTCGAGGAGTTCCCAGGCGGTTTCGAGCAGGACGCGCTGCTGCGGGTCCATGGCCAGGGCTTCGCGCGGGCTGATGTTGAAGAAGGAGGCGTCGAACTGGTCGGCGTCGTGCAGAAAGCCGCCCTCGGTCACATAGCTGGTGCCGTAGTGGTCGGGGTCGGGGTGGTAGAGGCGGTCGAGGTCCCAGACCCGGTTGGTGGGGAACGGGCCGATGGCGTCGGTGCCGGTGGCCACCAGCTCCCACAGGGCTTCCGGGGAGGTGATACCGCCGGGGTAGCGGCAGGCCATGGCGGTGATCGCGATGGGCTCCTGGTGGCGCTCCTCCGCTTCGCGCAGCCGCTGTTTGGCCTGGCCGAGGTCGAGGGTGACGCGCTTGAGGTACTGGCGCAGTTTGTCTTCGGTGGTGGACATGGCTTCTCCCTCGCTGCCGGTCAGGACGAGCCCAGTTGCTGGTCGATGAGCGCGAACATCTCGTCGTCCGAGGCCGACTCCAGCACCTCGCCGTCGACGGAGTGATCGACCCCGGAGGCGCCGTCGCCGAGCCGCCACAGCAGCGACTGCAGCCGCTTGACGAGCTGCGCACCGGTCTCGCCCTCCGGCCGCACCTCGCCCACCGCCGCCTCCAGCCGCTCCAACTCCCGGAGCACGGGCCGCAGCGCGTCGTCCTCCGCCGGGCACAGCTCGCCCCGCAGATGCTCGGCCATGGCGGCGGGTGTCGGGTGGCGGAACACCGATGCCGCGGACAGCCGCAGCCCCGTCGCCATCGTCAGCCGGTTGCGCAGCTCGACCGCCGTCAGCGAGTCGAACCCGAGATCCTTGAAGGGTGTGTCCATCGCCACCGTCTCGGTATCCATGTGCCCCAGCACGGTGGCCGCATGGGTCCGGACCAGATCGAGCAGAAGCGCCAGCTGTTCCTCGGCGCCCATCGACACCAGCCGGCCGGACAGATCGGCCACCGGCGCCGCCACGCTCCGCCGTACGACCCGGGCCCCGGCGCTCGTCAGCGAGCGGACCAGTGGCGGCAGCGCTTCGGCGGGCTGGGCGGACAGCGCCGCCAGGTCGAGCTGGGCGGCCAGCAGCTGCGCCGTGCCATGTCCGTGCGCCGCGTCGAACAGCGCCAGGGCGCGCTCCGAGGACAGCGGCACCATCCCGGACCGGCTCATCCTGGCGTGGTCGACCTCGCTGAGCTGCCCGGTCATACCGCTGGTGGCGGCCCACAGCCCCCAGGCGATGGAGGTGGCGGGCAGTCCCGCCTGGCGTCGCCGGGTGGCGAGTGCGTCGCAGTAGGCGTTGGCGGCGGCGTAGTTGGCCTGACCTGGGCTGCCGAGGGTGCCGGCGGCGGAGGAGAAGACCGCGAACATGGCCAGGGGGAGATCCTTGGTGGCCCGGTGGAGATGGGCGGCGCTCGTCGCCTTGGCCGCCCAGACGCGGCCGAGGGTGTCGGGGGTCTGGGAGGCAAGCACGGCGTCCTCGACGATGCCGGCGGTGTGGACGACGGCGGTGAGGGGGTGGTCGGGGTCGATGGTGTCGAGGGCCTGTTGGAGCGCGTCGGGGTCTGCGGAGTCGGTGGCGGTGATACGGACGGTGGCGCCCAGCGCGCGGAGCCGGTCGAGGAGCTGTGCGGCACCAGGGGCGTCGGGTCCGCGGCGGCTGAGGAGGTGGAGGTGGGTGATGTGGTGGTTGGTCACGAGGTGTTCGGCGGTCAGGGCGCCGAGGGTGCCGGTGCCACCGGTGATCAGGGCGGTGCCCTCGGGGTCGAGCGCGGGGGGAATGTCCAGGACGATCTTTCCGGTGTGCTTGGCCTGGCTCATATGGCGCAGCGCCTGGCGGGCCCTGGCCAACGGCCACGCCTGGACCGGCGGCGGCGCCAGGACGCCCCGTGCGAAGAGGTCGGCGAGGGTGCCCAGCATCTCCGAGATCCGGTCGAGACCGGCGTCGGAGACCAGGTCGTACGAGCGGTAGTGGACGCCGGGGTGGGCGTCGGCGATCCGCTCGGGGTCGCGGATATCGGTCTTGCCCATCTCGATGAACCGGCCGCCGTGGCCCAGCAGCCGCAGCGACGCGTCCACGAACTCGCCCGCGAGGCAGTCCAGCACCACATCCATGCCCTCGGGCCCGGTGGCGGAGCGGAATGCCTCCTCGAAGTCCAGGTCGCGGGATGAGGCGCGGTGGGCCTGGTCTATGCCCATGGCCTCAAGTACGGCGTGTTTGCCGGGGCTGGCGGTGGCGTAGATCCGGGCGTCCAGGTGGCGGGAGATCTGCACGGCCGCCGTGCCGACGCCACCGGTGGCCGCGTGGATGAGCACCGACTCGCCCGCAGTGAGGCCCGCGAGGTCGTTCAGCCCGTACCAGGCGGTCAGATACGCGATGGGCACGGCCGCCGCCTGCCGGTCGGTCCAGCCCGGCGGGACCGGTACGACGGCGCGGGCGTCGGCGAGGGCCACGGGTCCGAACGAGCCCTGGAACAGGCCCATGACGCGGTCGCCGACGGCCACCGACGTCACGTCCTCCGCCACGTCGAGCACCACGCCCGCGCCCTCGCCGCCCAAGCCTCGCCGGTCGGGCACGACGCCGAGGGTCACCATCACATCCCGGAAGTTGACGCCCGCGGCGCGGACCGCGATCCGCACCTGTCCGGGCGCCAACGGCTCCAGCACCTCCGGGCACTCCTCCGGGGCCAGGCCGTCGACCGTTCCCGCGTGCTCCTCTGCCATCACGAGTTGCCAGGCGGACGAGGTCACGGGCAGCGCGATCCCGGCCGTCGCGTCCGTGGCCGTCAGCCGCGGCACCCACGCCTTGCCGGCGCGTACGGCCACCTGCCACTCGTCCGCGGCGAGGGCCGCGTCCAGCACCCCCAGGACATCCGGCGCCGGACCGGTATCGCGTCCGGCGAGGTCGAGCAGCGTGAACCGGCCGGGGTGCTCCGTCTGGGCGCTGCGGATCAGCCCCCATACGCCCGCGGCCACCGGATCCACGGCGTCGCCGTCCGGGCCGACGGGGATATCCTCCGCCACGGCAGCGGCGTCATGGGTGACGACCACCAGCCGGGACTCGGCGAGCCGCGGCTCGGCCAGCCACTCCTGCGCGGTCGTCAGGACCCGCGCCACCGCGTCATGGCCATCACTGTCAGTGGTTGCCGGGCTGGTCAGGACGGCTGATGGTACGGGCGCGCCCTCGTCCATGGCTGCGACCAGCGCGGCGACATCCGGATGCCGGGAGAGCACCGGGACCGCCTCGGCGAGCCGACTGTCGCCGACCACGGCCCAGTCGTGCGCGGCGTTCGCCGACGTGTCCATCGGGATCGGCAGCGCGGTCCACCGCACCTCGTACAGGCCGTCGTTCGGCCCGCTGGTCCGCAGGCGTGCGGTGTCGATGGGCCGGGTGGTGATGGCGTTGGCGGTCAGGACGGGCCGCCCGGTGGTGTCCAGGAGGGCGAGGCCGAGCTCGCTGTCGCCACGGGGGGTGATGCGGACGCGGGCGTGGGTGGCCCCGGTGGCGTGCAGGGTGACGCCGCTCCAGGTGAAGGGGAGCCAGATCTCGCCGCCCGGGTTGTCGGCGGTGGCGATGAGCGGGTGGAGCGCGGCGTCGAGGAGGGCGGGGTGGAGGGCGAGGGGTTCGGTGGTGTCGGCGGCCGGGAGCGCGATATCGGCGAGGAGGCCGTCGCCGTGGCGCCAGACGGCCTGGAGCCCCCGGTACGTGGGTCCGTAGTGGTAGCCGCCCGCGGCGGCGCGGTCGTAGAAACCGGTGATGTCGACGGGCTCGGCCCCCGGGGGTGGCCAGGCCGCCTCCGCTTCGGCGCTGGGCGGCTCGGCCGCGGGCTCGTCGGTGAGCTCGTCGGTGAGGGTGGCGGTGGCGTGGCGGGTCCACTCCGCTGTGGGGGTGGACTGCGAGCGGGCGTAGATGTCCAGGGTGCGGTGGCCGCTGTCGTCCGGGGGGCTGACGATGACCTGGAGCGAGAGGGGGTGGACGGGGTCGAGGGTGAGGGGCTGTTGGAGGAGCAGTTCGTCGACGTGAGGGGTGGTCGTGTGGTCGGCGGCGTGCAGGGCGATGTCGAGGAGCGCGGTGGCGGGCAGCAGGACCGCGTCGGCGATCGTGTGCTCGGTGAGCCAGCCCTCATGGTCGGCGGCGGGGACCTGCCCGGTCAGGAGGATGCCGCCGTCGGCGAGCGGTGCGGTGGCGGCGAGGAGGGGGTGGGCGAGTGAGGTGGCGCCGGGGGTGGCGGGCCCGGAGTGGGTGGGGGTCAGCCAGTAGGGCCGGCGCTGGAAGGGGTAGGTAGGCAGCTCGACGGCGGGGGACGTGGGGGCGGCGGGGTACCAGGGGGCCCAGTCGACGGGGGAGTGGGTGTGCAGCCGGGCCAGGGCCTGGGCCAAGGCGTGGCTGTCGGGCTGGTTGCGGGTCAGGGTCGGGATCAGCAGGGGAGGGTGCGCGGGCAGGTCGTCCAGCGTGTCGAGGGTGTCCTGCGCGGCGGGGACGAGTACGGCGTCGGGGCCGACTTCGACGAAGACTGCCGTGTGCGGGGCGGTGTGTGCGATGGCGGGGTGGAAGTGGACGGGTCGGCGGATGTGGCGGACCCAGTAGTCGGGGGTGGTGATGTCCTCGTCGGCGGGTTCGCCGGTGAGGTTGCTGATGAGGGGGATGGTCGGCTGGTGGTACGTCAGCCCGGCGATGGCGTCGCGGAAGTCGTCCAGGACCGGTTCCATGAGGGGGGAGTGGAAGGCGTGGCTGACGGTCAGCGCTTTGATCCTGCGGCCGCGTTCCTTCCATGCCGTGCCGATCTTGGTGACGAGGTCCAGCGGGCCGGAGATGACGGAGCTGGTGGGGGCGGTGAGGCCGGCGATGGTGACCTGGCCGTCGTACGGGGCGAGGGCTTCGGCGGCTTCTTCGGCGGTGGCTTCGAGGGCGGTCATGGCGCCGCCGGTGGGCAGACTGCCGAGCAGGGTGGCGCGGGCGGCGACCAGGCGGCAGGCGTCTTCGAGGGAGAGGACTCCGGCGATGTGTGCGGCGGCGATCTCACCGATGGAGTGGCCGATCACCGCGTCCGGCCGCACACCGCAGTCCTTCAGCAGCCGGGCCAGTGCCACCTGCACGGCGAACAGCCCGGCCTGGGTGTAGGTGGTGTGGTCCAGCAGTTCGGCTCGCGGCCGGCCGTGCAGTACGACATCGGCCAGCGGGTGGTCCAGATGCGGATCGAGCAGCCGGCACACCTCGTCGAAGGCGGCGGCGAAGCCCGGGAAGCGTTCATGCAGTTCGGCGCCCATGCCCGGGCGCTGGCTGCCCTGCCCGGAGAACAGCCATACGGCCTTGCCCGATGCGGGCGCTGCGCCGGGCACTGCGGTGATCAGCCCGGGGTGGGGACGCCCGGCGGCCAGGGCGTCCAGCGCGGCCGTCATCTCCTGCTGGTCGCTGCCGACGATGACCGCCCGTCGCTCGAACACCGAGCGCGTCGCGGTCAGGGCACGCCCCACGGCCGTCGGCGACGCGCCGCCATCGGCTCGTAGCAGCTCGGCGAGCGCCGTGGCCTGGTCGCTCAGGGCGTCATCGCTCCGGGCGGACAGCGGCCAGGGCACGATGCCGGGCGGGGGAGTGTCGGTCACCAATGGAGGTGGTTCCGGGGCCTGTTCGAGGATGAGATGGGCGTTGGTGCCGGAGGCGCCGAAGGAGGAGACGGCGGCGCGGCGGGGCCGGTCGGCCTCGGGCCAGTCGGTGGCCTCGGTGAGGAGCTGGACGTTTCCGCTGGTCCAGTCGATATGCGGGCTGGGTTCGTCGATATGGAGGCTGGCGGGCAGTCGGCCGTGGCGCATCGCCATGATCATCTTGATCGCCCCGGCGATGCCCGCGGCGGCCTGGGTGTGCCCGATGTTCGATTTCACAGAACCCAGCCACAGCGGCCGGTCGTCCGGCCGGTCCTGCCCGTAGGTGGCCAGCAGCGCCTGGGCCTCGATGGGGTCGCCCAGCGTCGTACCCGTGCCGTGTGCCTCCACGGCGTCCACATCCGCCGGGTCGAGCCCCGCACCGGCCAGGGCGTGGCGGATGACACGCTGCTGGGAGGGGCCGTTGGGCGCGGTCAGACCGTTGCTCGCACCGTCCTGGTTGACCGCCGAACCGCGGATGACGGCCAGGATGACCCGCCCGTTGCGCCGGGCGTCCGACAGCCGCTCCAGCAGCACCAGACCCGCGCCCTCGCCGAACCCGGTGCCGTCGGCGGCGGCGGCGAACGGCTTGCACCGCCCGTCGGGGGCCAGCCCGCGCTGCCGGGAGAAGCCCGTGAACACATCCGGGGTGGCCAGTACGGTCACCCCGCCGGCCAGCGCCAGATCGCATTCGCCCTGCCGCAGCGCCTGGGCGGCCAGATGCATGGTGACCAGTGACGACGAGCAGGCGGTGTCCACGGTGACGGCGGGGCCCTGGAGGCCGAGGGTGTACGCCACCCGGCCGGAGATGATGCTGCTGGTGCCGGCGAGATTGCCGTAGCCGTCCAGCCGGGGGTCCCCGGCGGGCAGGCCGCTGCCGTAGTCGTGGTACATGACGCCCGTGTACACCCCGGTCAGGCTGTCCTTGAGGGTGTGGGGATCGATGCCCGCACGTTCCAACAGCTCCCAGGCGGTTTCCAGGAGGACGCGCTGCTGCGGGTCCATGGCCTGGGCCTCGCGGGGGTTGATGCCGAAGAACGCGGCGTCGAAGCCGTCGGCGTCGTAGATGAACGCGCCCTGCGAGGCGTAGCTGGTGCCGGGGTGGTCGGGGTCGGGGTGGAACAGATTGCCCAGGTCCCAGCCGCGGTTGGTGGGGAACGGCCCGAGTACGTGCTGACCCGCCGCGACCAGGTCCCACAACCCCTCGGGCGTGGTCACCCCACCGGGGAAGCGGCACGCCATCGCCACCACCGCGACCGGCTCGTCCGCGGTCTGGACCCTGGACGGGCCCGTACGGCGGGGCGCGGGCGAAGCGGTGGCGGTCAGCCGCTCCAGGAGATGGTCGGCGAGGGTCTGGGGGGTCGGGTAGTCGAAGACGAGGGTGGCGGGCAGCCGCAGCCCGGTGGCAGCGGCCAGGCGGTTGCGCAGCTCGACGGCGGTCAGGGAGTCGAAGCCCAGCTCCTTGAACGGGGCCTCGGCCCGGATCGCCGCGTCGGAGGAGTGGCCCAGCACCACCATGACCATCTGGCGCACCGTCTGGAGCACCAGATCGCGCTGTGCGTCGGCGTCGAGACCGGCCAGCCGGCCCGCCAACTTGGGGCCGGTGGCGTGGTGTTCCATGGCGCGGCGGCGGGCCGGCCTGGCCAGGGCGCGCAGTATGGCGGGGGTGTCGTGGCCGAGCCGGGTGGCATCCAGGTCGGCGGCCACCACCAGCGGATGGGTGACATGGAGCGCCGCGTCGAGGAGCCCAAGGCCACGGGACGTGGTGAGGGGGCGCATACCGAGGGTGCCGAGACGGCTCAGATCGGCCTCGGTCAGATGCTCGGTCATGGCGGAGGTCTGCTGCCACAGGGTCCAGGCGATCGAGGTGCCGGGCAGCCCGGCCGCGCGGCGGTCGGCGATCAGGGCGTCGGTGTACGCGTTGGCGGCGGCGTATCCGGCCTGGCCGGAGTTGCCGACGACACCGGCGGCCGAGGAGAACACCATGAACAGCCGCAGTGGCAGGTCGCGGGTGAGGGTGTGCAGATTCCACGCGCCGAGGGCCTTGGGGATCCATACGCGGGCGAGCCGGTCGGTGTCCCAGGACTCCACCAGGGCGTCGTCGATCACACCGGCGGCGTGCACCACACCCACCAGCGGACGGTCGTCGGGGACCGCCGCCAGCGCCTCGGCCAGCGCGGCATGGTCGGCCACATCGACCGCCGCCACGTCCACCTCGGCGCCCAAGTCGATGAGTTTTTGGGCCAGTTCATCCGCGCCGGGGGCCTGGGCGCCGCGCCGGGAGAGCAGCAGCACACGCTCCACGCCCTGCGTACGCACCAGATGCTCGGCGACCTCACCGCCCAGCACCCCCGTACCGCCCGACACCACCACCGTGCCACTGGACAGCTCCGGGGCCTCGCCCTCGGCCGAGGGCGACGTACGCACCAGGCGCGGCACCAGCGTTCCGGCCGCACGCACGACCACCTGCGGCTCGTCCGCGTCGATGGACCGGCGTACCGCCTCGGCCAGCGTCTTGGCCCCGTCGGCGTCGGTATCCGCGTCGATCAGGGTGAACCGGCCCGGGTGCTCGGCCTGCACCGAGCGGACCAGACCCCATACGGCCGCGCCACCCGGATCCACCGACCCCTCGTCGTCGCCGGCCGACACCGCGCCCGAGGTGACCAGGACCAGCCGGGTATCCGCCAACCGCGGCTCCACCAGCCACTCCTGGAGCAGGGTCAGCACGCCCCCGACGGCGGCCAGACCGCCGTCGGGGGTGGCAGGCGCCGTCACCGAGTGGAGGACGACCGTCGGCACCGGGGTTCCGTCGTCCACCGCGGCGAGCAGCGCGCCGAGGTCGGCGTGGGCCGCCACCCCGGCGAGCGGTACGCCACCGTCGCCCACTGCCGCCCAACCGCCGTCCGGCTGAGCCGGCCCGTCGCCCGTCCCGCCACGCGC
The DNA here is from genome assembly GCF_042734105.1 of Streptomyces sp. NPDC059679. NCBI lineage: Bacteria > Bacillati > Actinomycetota > Actinomycetes > Kitasatosporales > Streptomycetaceae > Streptomyces > Streptomyces sp. NPDC059679. Next base: position 44,368 of record NZ_JBHWES010000039.1, read on the forward strand.
GGGCACCCAGTCGACGACGAACAGGCCCTCGGCCGCGCGCTCGCCGATGGCGCGCAGCTCGGCGACGCCGGTGGGGCGTGCGGAGACCGACTCGGCGTCGAGGACCGGCGCGCCGGTCTCGTCGGTCAGCGAGATCCGCCGCCCGCCGTCCAGCGGGGATACGCGGACACGCACCCGGCGCGCACCCGTGGCCCACAGCGACACACCGCTCCAGGCGAACGGCAGCCACACCTGACCATCCTGAGACGCGCCCTGACGGCCGCCGTCCAGGAGCGTCGGATGCAGCGCCGCGTCCAGCAGCGCCGGGTGAATGCCGAACCTGTCGGGGCCTTCACCGGCCGCCTCGGGCAGCGCGATCTCGGCGAGCAGATCGGCGCCGTCCCGCCACGCCGCGGTGAGGCCGCGGAACGCGGGGCCGTAGCCATAGCCGCCGTCCGCGGCCCGTTCGTAGAAGTCCGCGACATCCAGCGGTTCGGCCGTCCGCGGTGGCCAGGGGGCCGCTGGGGCGTCCGGCGGGGTGGCTGCGTACTCGGGACCTTCGGGCGCGAGCGTACCCATGGCGTGGCACACCCACCCGTCGGGCGCCTCCGTGTCCAGCTCGTCGGGGCGCGAATGCACATCCACCGTGCGCCTGCCCTCGTCATCGGCGGGCCCCACCGCGACACGTATGCGCAGGGCCCCCGAGGCGGGCAGTACGAGCGGGATCCGCAGGGCCAGCTCCTCCACCGCGGCGCACCCCGCCTCATGAGCGGCCTGCAGCGCCCACTCGACCAGGGCCGTCCCGGGCAGCAGCGCGGTGCCGCCGACGACATGGTCGGCGAGCCAGCCCTCGCCCGTGGCCGGAAGGCGCCCGGTCAGCACCATGCCGCCATCGGGCAGGCTCACCGCGGCGGCCAGCAGCGGATGTTCCACCGCGCGCAGACCGGCGGCGGACACATCGCCGCCCGTGCCCATTCCGCTGCCGAACGGTATCCAGTAGCGGCGGCGCTGGAAGGGGTAGGTGGGCAGCTCGATCGTACGGGGCGCGGGGTCGGCCGAGAACCAGGGGCGCCAGTCGACCTCGAGGCCCGCGGCGTGCGCATGGGCGAGCGCGAGGGCCAGCTGATGCGCGCCGCCCTGGTCGCGGCGGAGGGTGGCGAGGGAGGTGGCGTGGACGCCGGACTCCTCGAAGGTGTCCTGAAGGCTCGTGGACAGGATGGGGTGCGGGTTGCACTGGATGAAGACCCGGTATCCATCGGCCAGCAGACGGCCCACGGCCTCGGCGAAACGGACCGGGCGGCGGAGGTTGTCGAACCAGTACTCGGCGTCGAGCCCCGCGGTGTTCAGGCGTTCCGCGGTCATCGTGGAGTAGAACGCGATCTCGGACTCGACCGGCGACACCTCACCCAGCGCGGAGACGACATCGTCGTGGATGCGGTCCACATGCGGACCGTGGGACGCGTACTCCACATCGATGGTCCTGGTCCGCGCACCGCGCTCCTCCGCCGCCGCCAGCACGGCGGCCAGGGGCTGCGGGGAACCGGAGACGACCGTGGCCTGCGGGCCGTTGACGGCGGCGACGGCCACGTCCCCGGCCGCGGTGCCCAGGTCGTCGAGGAGCCCGGCGGTGTCCTCGGCGCTCAGGGTGAGGGAGGCCATGGCGCCATGGCCGATCAGCGGGCGCAGCGCCTGGACCCGCAGGGCGATGATCCTGGCGGCGTCGTCGAGGGAGAGCGCCCCGGCGACACACGCCGCGGCCACCTCGCCCTGGGAGTGTCCGACGACGGCCGCCGGGGTGATGCCGAAGCTCTGCCACAACGTGGCCAGCGACACGTGTACGGCCCACAGCACGGGCTGGATGACATCGTCCCGCTTGGGGTCCGTCGTACGGTCCGTACCGCGCAGCACGGCGGTCAGCGACCAGTCCACGTACGGCGCGAGCGCCCGCTCGCATTCGGCGATCCGGGCCGCGAAGACCGGGGAGGAGTCGAGGAGTTCACCCGCCATGCCCGGCCACTGGGCCCCCTGGCCGGGGAAGACGAACACCGGACCGGCGCCGATCGGGCCCGCCACGCCCGTGACCACCGCGGGATCGGGCTCGTCGGCGGCCAGCTTGGCCAGCCCGCCGAGCAGCGCCGACCGGTCCGTACCGACCACCACGGCCCGCTGCTCGAACCGGGCCCGCGCCGTCGCCAGCGACCAGCCCACGTCCGCCGCTTCGGCGGCCGGATCGCGCTCCACGGCCTCGGCCAGCCGCCGCGCCTGCTCCGCGAGCGCCGCATCGCCGCGGGCGGACAGCACCCACGGCACCACGCCGCCCCTTATCGCGGCTGGGTTCGCCTGGGTGCTGCCCTGATTCTCCGGGGCGCTCGAAGGGGCGGTGTCGGCCGGGGCGGTTTCGGTCGGGGTGGTTTCGGCCGGGTCGGGGGCCTGCTCGATGATCACGTGTGCGTTGGTGCCGGAGACGCCGAACGAGGACACTCCCGCCCGGCGCGGGTGGTCCGTCTCCGGCCAGTCGACCGGTTCGGTCACCAGGCGGATGGCTCCCGAGCTCCAGTCCACATGCGGCGTCGGCTCGTCGATGTGCAGCGTCGCGGGGACCATCCCGTGCCGGATCGCCATCACCGTCTTGATGACCCCCGCGGCCCCCGCGGCGGCCTGGGTGTGGCCGATGTTCGACTTGAGCGCGCCCAGCAGCAGCGGCCGGTCGGCCGGCCGCTGGCGCCCGTACGTCGCGTGCAGCGCGTCCGCCTCGATCGGGTCGCCGAGCCGGGTGCCCGTACCGTGCGCCTCCACCACGTCCACCTCGGCGGACGACAGGCGGGCGTTGACCAGGGCCTGGCGGATGACGCGCTGCTGGGAGGGGCCGTTGGGCGCGGTGATGCCATTGCTCGCGCCGTCCTGGTTGACGGCCGAGCCCCGGATGACGGCGAGCACCTGATGGCCGTTGCGGCGGGCGTCGGACAGCCGCTCGAGCAGGACGAGACCGGCGCCCTCGCCCCAGCCGGTGCCGTCGGCAGCGGCGGCGAACGGCTTGCAGCGTCCGTTCGGCGCCAGACCGCGCATACGGGCGAAGCCGGTGAACACCGCGGGCGAGGCCATGATGGTCACGCCACCGGCCACCGCCAGAGCGCATTCGCCCTGCCGCAGCGCCTGAATGCCCAGATGCATCGCCACCAGCGACGCCGAGCAGGCCGTCTCCACCGTCAGCGCGGGACCTTCGAGGCCGAAGGTGTACGACAGGCGGCCCGACAGCATGCTGGGGGCGACGCCCGCGTACCCCTCGGTCTCCTTGCGGACCGGGACGCCCGACGTGGCCGAGCCGATGGTGGCGGCCCCGACGAAGACACCGGTCCGGCTGCCCCGCAGCCCCGTGGCGTCGATGCCGGCCCGTTCGAACAGCTCCCAGGCCACCTCGAGCAGCGTACGCTGCTGAGGGTCGGTGGCCAGCGCCTCGCGGGGGCTGATCTCGAAGAAGCCCGCGTCGAACTTGTCGGCGTCGCGCAGAAACCCGCCCTCGCGGGTATACGTGGTGCCCGGGTGGTCGGGGTCGGGGTGGTACAGGCCGTCCACGTCCCAGCCGCGGTCGGTGGGGAACGGACCGACGGCGTCGACACCGGAGGCCACCAGGTCCCACAACGCCTCGGGCGAATCCACCCCGCCGGGAAACCGGCAGGTCATCGCGGTGATGGCAATGGGCTCCTGGGCCCGCTCCTCCACCTCGCGCAGGCGCCGCCGCGTGTCGTGCAGATCGGTCGCCACACGCTTGAGGTAGTCGACAAGCCTCTCTTCATCCGGCATGTGCAGTCACGACCTTCATACGCGTCGAAGCGAGCAACTGAGCCTTCACGAGGTGCCGAGTTCGTTGTCGATGAACGCGAGCACTTCGTCGGCGGTGGCGAGCGTGAGCCGGTCGGTCGCGTTGTCCTCGGCCGGCGGCGCGGACGCCGCCTTCCATTGGGCCAGCAGACCCTCAAGCCGATCTGTCACCGCGCGCGCGTCCGCCTCGGGCAGGTCGAGGGCCGACAGTGTGGACTCCAGCCGCGCCAGCTCGCCGAGGACCGGGTCCACCCCGCCCTGGGCGCCCGACCCGCCGTCCGCCACCAGCTGGTCGCGCAGATGGTCGGCCAGCGCCCGGGCCGAGGGGAAGTCGAAGACCAGCGCGGCGGGCAGCCGCAGCCCGGTCGCGGCCGAGAGCCGGTTGCGCAGCTCGACGCCGGTCAGCGAGTCGAAGCCCAGATCCGTGAACGGCGCCTCCTCCCGTACGCTCTCGGCGTCCGCGTGGCCGAGCACCGTCGCGGCGTTGGTGCGCACCAGCGTGAGCAACTGCTGCCGCTGTTCGGCCTCCGGGAGCCCGCCGAGCCGGCGTGTCCAGTCGTCGGGGCGCTGGGCGGCCGCGGCGGCGCGCCGGGTGGCCCCGCTCGGGCGGGTGGCCAGGGCGCGCATCGCCGCCGGGAGGGTGGCGACCGGCTGGGAGGCCAGCGTGTGGACGTCGAGGTCGAGCGCCACGAGCTGCGGGTCCCCGTGCTGGTGGGCCGCGTCGAAGAGGGCCAGCGCGTGGTCGGCGGCCAGTGCCGTGACACCGGTGCGGCCCATCCGCGCCACATCGGCCTCGGTGAGCTGTCCGGTGATGTCACTGGTGGCGTCCCACAGCCCCCAGGCGATGGAGGTGGCGGGCAGACCCGCGTGGTGCCGCCGGGAGGCCAGGGCGTCGCAGTAGGCGTTGGCGGCGGCGTAGTTGGCCTGTCCGGGGTTGCCCAGAGTGCCGGAGACGGAGGAGTAGAGGGCGAACATGGAGAGCGGAAGGTGGTGGGTGGCCCGGTGGAGGTTGGCCGCCCCCGCCGCCTTGGATGCCCAGACACGGCCGAGGGTTTCGGGGGTCTGGGAGGTGACCATCGCGTCGTCGACGATGCCGGCGGTGTGGATGACGGCGGTGAGCGGGTGGTCGGCGTCGATGGCGTCGACGACCTGCCGCACGGCCTCGGGATCCGAGGTGTCGGCGGCGGTGATGTGGACGGTGGCGCCGAGTTCGGTGAGCCGGGCCGTCAGCTCGGCGGCGCCGGGGGCGTCGGGTCCGCGGCGGCTGAGGAGGTGGAGGTGGGTGATGTGGTGGTTGGTGACGAGGTGTTCGGCGACGAGGGCGCCGAGGGTGCCGGTGCCGCCGGTGATCAGGGCCGTGCCGCCGGGGTCGAGGGCAGGGGGGATGGTCAGGACGATCTTTCCGGTGTGCTTGGCCTGGCTCATGAAGCGCAGCGCCTGGCGGGCCTTGGCCAGCGGCCACGCCTGCACCGGGGGCGGCGTCAGCACGCCCTCGTCGAACAGCGCCACCAGGGTCGCCAGCATCAGCGCGACGCGGTCCGCCCCGGCGTCCGAGACCAGGTCGTACACCCGGTAGTCCACCCCGGCGAAGTCCTTGGCCACCTGTTCGGGGTCGCGGAGGTCGGTCTTGCCCATCTCCAGGAAACGGCCGCCCTTGGCCAGCAGACGCAGCGACGCGTCGATGTAGTCCCCGGCGAGGCTGTTGAGGACCATGTCGACGCCGCGGCCGCCGGTGGCGGTGCGGAAGGTGGCTTCGAAGTCCAGGTCGCGGGAGGAGGCGCGGTGGGCTTCGTCGATGCCCATGGCCTCCAGCGCGGCGTGTTTGCCGGGGCTGGCGGTGGCGTACACCTCGGCGCCCAGGTGTTGGGCGATCTGCACGGCGGCCATGCCGACGCCGCCTGCTGCCGCGTGGATGAGGACCGACTCGCCCGCCTTGAGGCGGCCGAGCTCCACCAGCCCGTACCAGGCGGTCAGAAACGCCACGGGGACGGCCGCCGCCCGCGGGAAGTCCCAGGCATCGGGCATCCGGGTCACCATCCGTGCGTCGGAGACGGTGACCTGGCCGAACGCGCCGTCGAAGACACCCAGGACGCGGTCGCCGGGCGCCACCGTGGTGACGTCGGGGGCCACTTCGAGGACGACGCCCGCGCCCTCGCCGCCGATACGGGTCTGGTCGGGCACCATGCCGAGGCTGATCAGGACATCGCGGAAGTTGACACCGGCCGCGCGCACCTCGATGCGTACGCGCCCGGCCGCCAGTTCCTCCTCGGCCTCGGGGAACGGCACCGGCGCCACGGAGTCGATCGTCGCGGAGCCCGACGTGCCCGCGGCGTCCAGCCGCCACGCGCCCTGGCCGACCGGGGGTACGAGCGTGGCCGAGGCGGTCGCGCGGACCAGCCGGGGCACCAGGATCCGGCCGCCGCGGAGCGCCAGCTGCGGTTCGTCGAGGCCGAGCGCGCAGCGGACCGCGTCGGCCACCAGGCCGTCGGACGCCGGATCGGTGTCCGGATCGGTGTCCGGGTCCGTGGGCAGGACCGTGGGCAGGTCCGTGTCCAGCAGGACGAAGCGGCCGGGGTTCTCCGACTGGGCGCTGCGGACCAGGCCCCAGACGGCCGCCGCGACGGGGTCGATGTCCGTCTCCTCGTCCACGGCCACGGCCTTACGGGTCAGCACCACCAGCCGGGCGTCGTCGGACCGCGGCTCGGCCAGCCAGTTCTGCACCAGCGTCAACGCCCGCTCGACGGCCTCCAGCTCGCCGCCTTCACCGTCCGCGACTGGCGACTTGGCGAAGACCACCTCGGGGGCCGTGGACTCGTCCGACCGGTCGGCGAGGGGCGCAGCGGGCGTCCACTCCAGCGTGAACAGCCCTTCGGTGGTGGCCGGTTGGGGTGCGTCCAAGCGCAGCGGCCGGGTGGTGACGGCGTCGGCGGTGAGGATGAGCCGGCCGGTGGCGTCGGTGAGGGTGAGGCTGTGCCCGCTCTCGTTCTGGGAGGTGATCCGGACCCGGGCGTGGGTGGCGCCGGTGGCGTGGAGGGTGACGCCGCTCCAGGAGAACGGCAGCCAGACCTCGCCGCCCGAGGTGTCCGTGACGGCCACCAGAGGGTGGAGCGCGCTGTCGAGGAACGCGGGGTGGACGGCGAGGGCGTCGGCGGTGTCCTCGGTGTCCTCGGCCGTGGCCAGGGTGACCTCGGCGAAGAGGTCGTCGCCGCGCCGCCACAGCGCCTGGAGCCCCTGGAAAGCGGGCCCGTACGCATAGCCGTTCGCCGCCGCGCGGTCGTAGAAGCCGGTGATGTCGACGGGTTCGGCATCGGAGGGCGGCCAGGCCGCCTCCCGCTCCGCCGTCGGCTGGTCGCGGTCGGGCGCGGGCTCGGCGGCGAGGGTGGCGGTGGTGTGCCGGGTCCACTCGGCCGTGGGGGCGGACTGGGGGCGGGTGTAGACGTGGAGGACTCGGCGGTCGGTGTCATCGGCGGTGCCGACGACGATCTGCAGATCGAGGGGGGAGGTGGCGTGGAGGGTGAGCGGGTGGTGGAGGAGAAGTTCCTCGACGTGGGGGCTGTCGGTGTGCTCGGCGGCGCACAGGGCGAGTTCGAGCAGCGCGGTACCGGGCAGCAGGACGGTGTCCGCGATGGTGTGTTCGGTGAGCCAGCTGTCGTGGTCGGCCGGCGGGACATGCCCGGTGAGCACCACGCCGCCGTCCGCCAGGGGCGCCACCGCGTCCAGCAGCGGATGGTCCAGGCCGGTGCCGCCGGGCGCGGTGCCGCCGGAGGTGTGGGGGGCGATCCAGTACGGCCGGCGCTGGAAGCGGTAGGTGGGCAGGGCGACCGTCTCGGGCGCCGGGTCGGTGGGATACCAGGGCGTCCAGTCCAGCGGGGCGTGGGCGATGTGCAGCGACGCCAGGCTGTGGGCCAGGGCCGGCACATCGGACTGCTTACCGGTGAGGGTGGCGAGCGCGGTGGCGGTGGTCCCCTCGGGCAGGGTGTGGTGGACGGCGTGGGTCAGCACGGGAGCCGGGCCCAGTTCGAGGAAGACGGCCGTGTCCTCGGCGAGATGGGTGATGCTCTGGTGGAAGTGGACGGGCCGGCGGATGTGCTGGGCCCAGTATTCGGGGGTGGTGATCTCCTCGCCCGCGGGCCGGCCGGTGAGGTTGCTGATCAGCGGGATACGGGGCGGCTGGAAGGCCAGCTGGCCGATGGCCTCGGTGAACGGGGCGAGGATGGGCTCCATCAGGGGCGAGTGGAAGGCATGGGAGACCGGCAGGGACCGGGTCCTGCGCCCTTGCTCCTGCCACCAGGCCGTGGCGGCGGCGACCTGGTCGGCGGGGCCGGAGACGACCGTGTGGCCCGGGGTGTTCATCGCGGCGATGGCCAGACCGGGGTAGTCGCCGAGAGTGGCGGTGATCTCCTCTTCGTTCGCGTGGACGGTGGCCATGGCGCCGCCGGGCGGCAGTTCGCCCATCAGGGTGGCGCGGACGGCGACCAGGTGGGCGGCGTCTTCCAGGGAGAGCACGCCCGCGAGGTGGGCGGCGGAGATCTCGCCGATGGAGTGGCCCGCGACGGCGTCGGGGGCCAGGCCCATGCTGGTCAGGAGGCGGGCGAGGGCGAGATGGAGGGCGAAAAGCCCGGCCTGGGTGTAGGTGGTGTGGTGGATCAGATCGCCGTGTCCGGGGTCGGTGGCGAACACCACGTCGCGCAGCGGGCGGTCGAGATGAGGGTCCAGGAGCGCGCAGACCTCGTCGAAGGCAGCGGCGAAGACGGGGAAACGCCGGTAGAGCTCGGCGCCCATACCGGGGCGCTGGCTGCCCTGCCCGGAGAACAGCCACACCACATTCCCCGGCGCCTCCGAAGCGGCGCCGGTGGGGGTGGACAGGCCGGGGTGCGGATCCCCGGCGGCCAGCGCCTCCAGGGCGGCGGCCATCTCCTCGAGGCCATCACCGACCACCACGGCCCGCCGTTCGAACACCGCCCGCGTCGTGGCCAGCGACCACCCCACGGCCGCCACCGATGTGCCGCCGTCGGCCCGTAGCTGCTCGGCGAGCGCCGTGGCCTGCTCGCGCAGGGCGTCATCGCTCCGGGCGGACAGCGGCCAGGGCACGGCACCGGGCGGGGGAGCGACGGCCGTCAACTGAGTTGTTTCCGGGGCCTGTTCGAGGATGAGATGGGCGTTGGTGCCGGAGGCGCCGAAGGAGGAGACGGCGGCGCGGCGGGGCCGGTCGGCCTCGGGCCAGTCGATGGCTTCGGTGAGGAGCTGGACGTTTCCGCTGGTCCAGTCGATATGCGGGCTGGGCTCGTCGATATGGAGGCTGGCGGGCAGCCGGCCGTGGCGCATGGCCATGATCATCTTGATCACGCCGACGATGCCGCTGGCGGCCTGGGTGTGACCGATGTTGGACTTGACCGAGCCGAGCCACAGCGGCCGGTCGTCGGCCCGGTGCCGGCCGTAGGTGGCGAGCAGGGCCTGGGCCTCGATGGGGTCGCCGAGGGTGGTGCCGGTGCCGTGGGCCTCGACGGCGTCGATATCGGCGGGGCCGAGACCGGCGCTGGCGAGGGCCTGGGCGATGACGCGTTGCTGGGAGGGGCCGTTGGGGGCGGTCAGACCATTGCTCGCGCCGTCCTGGTTGATCGCCGAGCCGCGTACCACCGCGAGCACCTGGTGGCCGTTGCGGCGGGCGTCGGAGAGGCGTTCGAGCAGCACGAGCCCGGCGCCTTCGCTCAGGCTGGTGCCGTCGGCGGCGGCGGCGAACGGCTTGCACCGCCCGTCCGGCGCAAGACCGCGCTGCCGGGAGAACCCGGTGAACGGGTCCGGAGTGGCCATGACCGTCACCCCGCCCGCGAGCGCCAGATCGCATTCGCCCTGGCGGAGGGCCTGGGCGGCGAGGTGCATGGCGACCAGGGAGGAGGAGCAGGCGGTGTCCACGGTGACGGCCGGGCCCTGGAGGCCGAGGGTGTACGCCACCCGGCCGGAGATGATGCTGCCGATGCTGGACAGCATGGTGTAGCCGTCCAGCCGGGGGTCGCCCGCGGACAGACCGGACGCGTAGTCGTGGTAGATGACGCCGGTGTAGACGCCGGTCAGGCTCTCCTTGAGGGTGTGCGGGTCGATACCGGCGCGTTCGAGGGCTTCCCAGGCGGTTTCCAGGATCAGACGCTGCTGGGGGTCGATGGCCAGCGCCTCGCGGGGGTTGATGCCGAAGAACGCGGCGTCGAAGCCGTCGGCGTCGTAGATGAACGCGCCCTGCGAGGCGTAGGTCGTACCGGGGTGTTCGGGGTCGGGGTGGAACAGATTGGCCAGGTCCCAGCCGCGGTTGGTGGGGAACGGGCCGCGGATGTGTTCGCCCGCCTCCACCAGGTCCCACAGCCCTTCGGGCGTGGTCACATCGCCGGGGAAGCGGCACGCCATCGCCACCACGGCGATGGGGTCGTCGTCCGCGCTCGCGACCCGGGTCGGCCCCACCGGGATCGAGGTGGTGGGCGCGGTGCTGGTCACGAGCTGGAGGAGATGGTCCGCGAGGGACCGGGGGGTCGGGTAGTCGAAGACGAGGGTCGAGGGCAGCCGCAGGCCGGTGGCGTCGACCAGACGGTTGCGCAGCCCGACGGCCGTGAGGGAGTCGAAGCCCAGCTCCTTGAAGGCGGCCTCGGCCCGGATCGCGGTGTCGGAGGAGTGGCCCAGGACCACGGCGGCCATCTGGCGTACCACATCCAGCAGCAGTTCGCGCTGTCCGGACGCGTCGAGACCGGCGAGGCGCGAGGTCAGGGCGTGGGCCGCCGACTGCCGCTCCGCGGCGCGGCGCCGGGCGGGCCGGGCCAGGGCGCGCAGCAGTGCGGGGGCCTCGGGGCCCAGCCGTGCGGTGTCCGGATCGGCGGCCACGACCAGGGGCTGTACGACGTGGAACGCCGCGTCGAACAGGCGCGAGGTGTCGGCCGTGGCCTCGTCCCCCAGGGTCCAGACCAGGCCCGTGCCCGGGAGCCCGGCGGCGCGCCGATGGGCGATCAGGGCGTCGGTGTGGGCGTCGGCGGCGTATCCGACGTCGGCCGCTGAGAACACCACGAACATCCGCAGCGGCAGGTCCTGGGTGAGGGTGTGCAACTGCCACGCACCGTCTCCCACCCCGGCCAGATGCACCACGCCCACCAGCGGGTGGCTGTCGGGTACGGACGCCAGAACCTCCGCCAGGGCGGCGCGGTCGGCGATATCGACCGTTACGGTCTCCACCGCCGCGCCCAGTGCCGTCAGCCGCTCGGTCAGGTCGGGCAGTCGCGTCGCTTCGGAAGGCTCGGGGGAGAGGAGCAGCAGCCGCTCGGCGCCGTACGCACGTACCAGCTGCTCGGCGATGACGTCGCCGGACACATGGTCCGTCGCGCCCGACACCACCACCGTGCCGCCGGACAGTTCGACCGCCGCGCCCTCGTCGGGCCGGGCGGTGGCGCGCAGCAGACGGGGGACCGACACCTCGCCCGAACGGACCGCGATCTGCGGTTCGTCCGCGGCGATGGCCCGGCGTACGGCGTCGGCCAACATCTCGTCATCGTCCGCGTCGGCGCTCATGTCGACCAGCGTGAAGCGGTCCGGGTGTTCGGCCTGGGCCGCCCGGATCAGGCCGCACACGGCCGCGCTCGCCGGATCCACCGGCCCGTCGCCGTCGCCGACCGAGGCCGCGCCGGAGGTGATCGGCACCAGCCGGGAGTCCCGCAGCCTCGGCTCCGCCAGCCACTCCTGGATGAGCCCCAAGGTGTCAGTCGTCGGCGTTACGGCGGCGAGGACCACAGGCGGCGCGGGCTCTCCACCGTCCGCAGCCGACAGCAGCGCGGCCAGGTCGGCGTAGTGGCGCCCGGGGCCGGAGGCGCCGAGCGTCGCCCAGCCGTCCTCGGCCTCGTCGGGCTCGGGCCGGCTCTCCGGGGGCGGCAGCGGTAGCCACTCCACCGTGAACAGGTCGGCCGTGGACCGCCGTTCCGCGGCCTTCAGCCAGTCGCCGTCGGCGGGCCGCAGCGCGACCGAGTCCACGGTGAGCACCGGGGCGCCGGTCGGGTCCGCGACCACGACGGTCAGCTCACGGCCTTCGGTGTCCGTCTGCCCCCGCTGCCCGATCCGCACTCGTACGCTCGTCGCGCCGCCCGCGTGCAGGGAAACGCCGCTCCAGGCGAACGGCAGCCACAGCGGGCCGTCGGTGTCCGCATCGGCCGGCGGCGTATCGTCCAGCGCCACCGGGTGCAGGGCGCATTCGAGCAGCGCGGGATGGATGCCGAACTCGTCGCCGCCCTCCTCGGCCCCTTGGTCCAGGGCCACTTCGGCGAGCAGGTCGGCGCCGTGCCGCCACACCGCCTGGACACCTTGGAACGTCGGCCCGTACCGATAGCCGGCGGCCTCGGCGCGCGCGTACAGGCCGGTGAGGTCCACGGCTTCGGCACCGGCCGGTGGCCAGGCGCCCGCCAGCTCGGTCCCAGCGGCCGCGGCGGGCGTGAGGGTGCCCGCCGCATGGCAGGTCCAGGAGTCCTGCCCGTCGGCTCGGTCCGGGGCGTCGACCGCGGGCTGGGAGGAGATACGTACGGTGCAGCTGCCGTCCTCGTCGGGGGCGTCCACCGCGACCTGGACCCGCAGTTCGGAGGCGGCGGACAGGGTCAGCGGGGCCTGAAGGGTCAATTCCTCGACGCCGCCGCAGCCCGCCTCGTCGGCCGCCCGCAGTGTCCACTCCACCAGGGCCGTGCTGGGCACCAGGACCACATCGGCGAACTCCTGCTCGCCGAGCCAGCCCGCGTCCCCTGCCGCCGGCAGGCGCCCGGTGAGCAGGAGCCCGCCGTCGGCGAGGCCCGTCGCGGCGGACAGCTGCGGATGGTCCACCGGCCGCAGTCCGGCCGCGCTGACGTCGCCGGTCCGGCGGCCCGCCGCCGACCAGTAGCGCTGCCGCTGGAAGGGGTAGGTGGGCAGATCGGTGGTGGCGGGCGGGGTGGTGGCGTACCAGGGCCGCCAGTCGACGGCGAGGCCGGTGGTGTGGGCGAGCGCGAGGGCGTCCGCGAGGTCGTGGGGGGTGCCGTGGTCGCGGCGGAGGGTGGGGATCGTGGTGGCGGGGACGCCGGCGTCGTCGATGGCGTCCTGGATGCCGGGGGTGAGGACGGGGTGGGGGCTCGCCTCGATGAAGTGGCGGTGCTGGTGGTCCAGGAGAGTGGTGAGGGTGTCGGTGAAGCGGACCGGCCGGCGGAGGTTGGTGAACCAGTACTCGGCGTCGAGCGGGGTGTCGGCCAGCGGCTCGCCGGTGACGGTGGAGTAGAAGGGGATGGTGGGCGCCGCGGGGACCAGATCGGCGAGTTGCGCGAGGATGGTGTCGCGGATGCGGTCGACGTGCGGGCTGTGGGAGGCGTAGTCCACGTCGATGGTGCGGGTCCGCGCGCCCTGCGCCTCGGCGGTCGCCAGGACGGTGGCGATCTGGTCCGGTGGCCCGGAGACGACGGTGGAGCGGGGGCCGTTGTGGGCGGCGACCGCGACGTCCTCGGCGGCCTGGCCGAGTTCGGTCAGCACGCGGGTGGTGTCCTCGGCGCCGAGGGTGAGCGAGGCCATGGCTCCGTGTCCGGCGAGGGCGCGCAGCGCCTGGCTGCGCAGGGCCACCACCTTGGCGGCGTCGTCGAGGGTCAGGGCACCGGCCACACAGGCGGCGGCGATCTCGCCCTGGGAGTGGCCGATGACGGCGGCCGGGGTGATGCCGAAGTCCTGCCACAGGCCCGCCAGGGACACCATGACGGCCCACAGGGTCGGCTGGATGACATCCACGCGGTGCGGGTCGGTGGCGGTGTCCGTACCGCGCAGAACGGCGGTGAGCGACCAGTCGACGTACGGGGTCAGGGCCCGTTCGCAGGCGGCGATCCGGGTGGCGAAGGCGGGGGAGGAGTCCAGCAGTCCCACGGCCATGCCGGGCCACTGGGAGCCCTGGCCGGGGAAGACGAGGACCGGGCCCGCCTGCGGGTCGAGGGCGGTGCCGCGGACGAGGTGGGGGTGTTCGCCGCCGGTGGCCAGGGCCTCGAGCGCGGCCGTGAGGTCGGCGAGTTCGGTGCCGGTGACCACGGCGCGGTGGTCGAATGTGGCGCGGGTGGTGGCCAGCGACCAGGCCACCTCGGCGGGCGAGGCGGGCGCGACATACGGGGCGTCGGCGTCGGCGTGGGCGTCGGTGTCGGTGCCGGTGCCGGTGATGGCCCGGACCAGCCCGCGCGCCTGGTCGGCCAGGGCCTCCTGGGTACGGGCCGAGACCACCCAGGGCGCCACACCGCCCAGGACGACGGGCTCGGCGATGTCCTCCTCCGGTGCGGTGTCCTCAGCCTCCGCCGCCGAGGGCAGGCCCGCCTCCTCCAGGATGAGGTGGGCGTTGGTGCCGGAGATGCCGAACGCCGAGACACCGGCCCGGCGCGGCTGGTCGGGGGCCATCGGCCAGTCGACCGGTTCGGTCAGCAGCCGTACCGTGCCACGGTCCCAGTCCACGTGCGAGGTGGGCTCGTCGACGTGGAGGGTGGCGGGCAGAGTGCCGTGGCGCAGGGCCATCACCATCTTGATGACGCCCGCGACCCCGGCGGCGCCCTGCGCATGGCCGATGTTGGACTTGATCGACCCCAGCCACAGCGGACGGTCCTCCGGCCGCTCCTGGCCGTAGGTGGCCAGCAGCGCCTCGGCCTCGATCGGGTCGCCGAGCGTGGTGCCCGTGCCATGGGCCTCCACCGCGTCCACCTCGACCGTGGCCAGCCCGGCGTTGGCCAGCGCCTGGCGGATCACCCGCTGCTGCGAGGGCCCGTTGGGGGCGCTGAGCCCGTTGCTCGCGCCGTCCTGGTTGACGGCCGTACCCCGGATGACGGCGAGCACCTGGTGCCCGTTGCGCTCGGCGTCCGACAGCCGCTCCAGCAGGACCAGGCCCGCGCCCTCGGAGAAGCCCGTGCCATCGGCCGCCGTGGCGAACGGCTTGCACCGCCCGTCCGGGGACAGGCCGCGCTGCCGGGAGAACTCGACGATCACGTTCGGGGTCGACATGACCGTCACCCCACCGGCCAGCGCCAGGTCGCATTCGCCCTGCCGCAGCGCCTGCACCGCCAGGTGCATCGCCACCAGCGAGGACGAGCACGCCGTGTCCAGCGTGACCGCGGGGCCCTCCAGGCCGAGGGTGAAGGCGATACGGCCGGACACCACGCTGAGCGCGTTGCCCGTCAGCAGGAAACCCTCCGCGCTCCGCTCGATATGCGGGGTGCCGAAGCCGGGCACCCCGCAGCCCGTGTAGACGCCGGTGGCGGTGCCTTTGAGGGCCGTGGGGTCGATATGGGCGCGTTCGAGGAGTTCCCAGGCGGTTTCGAGGAGCAGCCGCTGCTGCGGATCCATGGCGAGGGCTTCGCGCGGGCTGATGTTGAAGAAGGAGGCGTCGAATTCATCGGCGTCGTGGACGAAGCCGCCGTCCCGGACGTAGCTGGTGCCGGAGTGGTCGGGGTCGGGGTGGTAGAGGCCCGTCAGGTTCCAGCCGCGGTTGGCCGGGAAGGGGCCGATGGCGTCGGTACGGCTGTCGACCAGCTCCCACAGGGTTTCCGGGGAGGTGACACCGCCGGGGAAGCGGCAGGCCATGGAGGTGATGGCGATGGGCTCGTGCTGGCGTTGCTCCGCTTTGCGCAGGCGCGCTCGGGCCTCGCCCAGGTCGACGGTGACCCGCTTGAGGTACTGGCGCAGCTTGTCTTCCGTGGACGACATTGGTCCTCCCCCACTTCTCGTCAGGACGAGCCCAGTTGCTGGTCGATGAGCGCGAACATCTCGTCGTCCGAGGCGGACTCCAGCGCCTCGCCGTCGATGTCCGCCGCACTGGCCGTGCTCCCCTCCAGCCGGGACAGCAGGGCGTGGAGCCGGCCCGCGATCGTCTCGCGCGCCTTCCCGTCCACGTCATGGCTGCCCAGGGTGGACTCCAGCCGGGCCAAGTCGTTCAGGACGGGGGCGAGGTGGTCGACCGCCGCCGCCTCCGTCCGGTCCGCGGGGGCGAGCTTCTGGTCCAGGAAGCGGGCCATGGTCTCCGCGTCGGGATAGTCGAAGACGAGCGCGGCGGGCAGCCGCAGCCCGGTCGCGGCCGAGAGCCGGTTGCGCAGCTCGACGGCGGTCAGCGAGTCGAACCCCAGCTCCTTGAACGAGGTGTCCGCGCGGAGCGCCGCGGGGTCGCTGTGGCCGAGCACCGTCGCCGCATGCGTACGTACCAGGTTGACCAGCTCGCGGTGGCGCTCGGCGGCCGAGAGCGCGGCCAGCCGGCCCGCCCAGTCGGTGGACTGTGCGACGGCGGCGGTACGCCGGACCGGCGCTCCCGCGGCGGCCACGGTACGCAGCACCGCGGGCACGGCGTCGGACGGCTGGGCGCCGAGGGTACGCGGATCGAGGTCGAGCGCGAGCGGGGTGGCGCCGCTGTGTCGCCCGGCGGCGTCGAACAGCGCCAGCGCCATCGGGGTGGCCAGCGGGGTGAAGCCGGTGCGGCTCATCCGGGCCAGGTCGGTGTCCGCCAGATGCCCGGTCATCTCGCTGGTGGCGGCCCACAGGCCCCAGGCGATGGAGGTGGCGGGCAGTCCGGTGTGGTGTCGCCGGGTGGCGAGTGCGTCGCAGTAGGCGTTGGCGGCGGCGTAGTTGGCCTGCCCCGGGGTGCCGAGGGTGCCGGCGGCCGAGGAGAAGATGGCGAACATGGCCAGGGGGAGATCCTTGGTGGCCTGGTGGAGATTGGCCGCGGACGTCGCCTTCGCCGCCCAGACCGACGCCAGCCGCTCCGGGGTCTGCGCGGTCAGCACCGCGTCGTCCAGTGCCCCCGCGGCGTGGATGACACCGGTGAGCGGGTGGCCGGGGTCGACGGTGTCGAGGGCCTGGTGGAGGGCGTGCGGGTCGGCGGTGTCGGTGGCGGTGATGTGGACGGTGGCGCCGAGTTCGGTGAGTCGGGCCGTCAGCTCGGCGGCGCCGGGGGCGTCGGGTCCGCGGCGGCTGAGGAGGTGGAGATGGGTGATGTGGTGGTTGGTGACGAGGTGTTCGGCGACGAGGGCGCCGAGCGTGCCGGTGCCGCCGGTGATCAGGACGGTGCCGTCGGGGTCGAGCGTACGGGGAATGTCCAGGACGTATTTGCCGGTGTGCTTGGCCTGGCTCATCTGCCGCAGCGCCTGCCGGGCCTCGGCCAGCGGCCACGCCCGAACCGGCGGCGGCGCCAGAACGCCCTGGGCGAAGTGCCCGGCCAGCGTGGTCAGCATCTCCGCGACCCGGTCCAGACCGGCGTCCGGCACCAGATCGTAGAAGCGGTAGCGGACGCCGGGGTAGGCGTCGGCGATCCGCTCGGCGTCGCGCTTGTCGGTCTTGCCCATCTCGATGAAGCGCCCACCGCCGGTCAGCAGCCGCAGGGACGCGTCGGTGTACTCGCCCGCGAGGCTGTTGAGGACCACGTCGAAGCCGCGGCCACCGGTGGCGGCGTGGAAGGCGGTCTCGAAGTCCAGGTCGCGGGAGGAGGCGCGATGGGCCTCGTCGATGCCCATGGCCTCCAGTACGGCGTGCTTTCCGGGGCTGGCCGTCGCGTACACCTCGGCGCCCAGGTGGCGGGCGATCTGCACGGCCGCCGTGCCCACGCCGCCCGTGGCGGCATGGATGAGCACCGACTCGCCCGCCTTGAGTCCGGCCAGGTCCACCAGCCCGTACCAGGCGGTCAGGAACGTCGTCGGGACGGCCGCGGCCTGCTGGTCCGTCCAGCCCGGCGGGATCGGTACGACGGCGCGGGCGTCGGCGACGGCCACGGGCCCGAAGGCGCCCTCGAACAGCCCGAAGACACGGTCGCCGACGGCCACCGACGTCACATCGTCGGCCACGTCCAGCACCACGCCCGCGCCCTCGCTGCCCCGGAACACCCCCTCGTCCGGATACATCCCGAGCACGATCAGCACATCGCGGAAGTTGATGCCCGCGGCCCGCACCGCGATCCGCACCTGCCCGGGCGCCAGCGGCTCCAGCACCTCCGGGCAGACCACGGTCGACACGCTGTCGATGGTGCCGGTGTCATCGGCCGCCAGCCGCCAGGCCGGCTCGCCCGGCGGCGGAGCCAACTCCGGTGCGCCCGCCCGCTCCAGGCGAGGCGTCAGCACCCGGCCACCGCGCACCGCCACCTGCGGCTCGTCCAGGGCCACGGCCCGTGTGACGGCGCCGAGCACATCGTCGGGCCCGGCGCCGTCGTCGATGTCGCACAGCAGGAAACGGCCCGGGTTCTCCGCCTGTGCGCTGCGCAGCAGACCCCACACCGCGGCCGCCGCCGGGTCGGGACCCACCGCGTTCTCGTCGGCCTCCCGGGCCTCCCGGGCCTCCCCGGCTCTGTCGGCCGCCACCGCGCCCCGGGTGACCAGCACCAGCCGGGCGTCGGCCAGCTCCGGTGTCTCCAGCCACCGCCGCGCCAGCGTCAGCACACCGGTGGTCACGGCCAACGCGCCCTCGGCCGAATCCTGGTCGTTTTCGGGGGAGGGCACGCCGACGAGCACCGTCGACGGCAGGGCGGCGGCCGCGGTGAGCAGGGCGTCGATGTCGGCGTGGCGGGGCGGCGATCCGGCCTGTGACGGGTCGAACGGCAGCGGGCCGCCCTCCAGCAGCGCCCACTCCTCGACGGCCCCCGTCTCCGTCGCCGCCTCAGCCGAGGTGTCCGACGGCGGCGGCAGGGGCACCCACGCCACCTCGTACAGCCCGTCCACCCGCCGCGCGCCCGCGTCGCGCAACTGCCGCGCGCTGGTGGGGCGTACGACCACGGACTCGGCGCTGAGCACCGGCTGGCCCGCCGCATCGGCCACCACCAGCCGGAAGCCGTGCTCCAGCGGGGACATACGGACCCGGGCCGCGCGAGCGCCGGTGGCCCACAGCGACACACCGCTCCAGGCGAACGGCAGCCGCAGCTGCCCGTCCGCCCCCTGGCCGTCCAGGGCAAGGGGGTGCAGGGCCGCGTCGAGCAGCGCGGGGTGCAGGGCGAACCCGTCGGCGCCCCCGCGCGCCGCCTCCGGCAGCACCACCTCGGCGAGCAGATCGTCCCCCTGCCGCCAGGCGGCGGTCAGACCCCGGAAGGCCGGTCCGTAGCCGTAGCCGATCGCCTCGGCGCGGCCGTAGAAGTCGGCCACGTCGACCTGTTCGGCGTCCCGCGGCGGCCACACCCCGGCCGCGGCCGGATCAGCGGCGCCCGGCGCGGTCGGGGAGAGGTGTCCGGTGGCGTGGCAGGTCCAGGGCGACGAGCCGTCCTCCGCGTCGGGGCGGGAGTGCACCCGTACCTCGCGGCGGCCGTCCCCGTCCGGCGCGTACGCCACGACCTGGATCCGCAGCCCACCGGACGCGGGCAGCGTCATCGGGACATGGAGAGCCAGCTCCTCGATCCCGCCGCACCCCGCCTCGTCGGCCGCCCGCAGCACCCACTCCACCAGGGCCGTGCCCGGCACCAGGGGCGTTTCGGCGACGACGTGATCGTCCAGCCAGCCGCCGCTCCCGGCGGCGGGCAGCCGGCCGGTCATCACCAGTCCGCCGTCGGCCAGTTCGACCGCGGCGCCGAGCTGGGCGTGGGCCACCGAAGTGAGTCCGGCGCTGCGCAGATCGCCCGGCCCGCCGTCCATGCCGAGCCAGTAGCGGCGGCGCTGGAAGGGGTAGGTGGGCAGATCGGTGGTGCGCGGCCCGGCCGGATACCAGGGGGCCCAGTCGATGGCCAGACCGGCGGTGTACGCGCGGGCCACGGCCTGGGCGAGCTGCTGGGGCCCGCCCTGGTCGCGGCGGAGGGTGGGGACGGCGGTGGCGGGGGCGCCGGCCGCCTCGAAGCCGTCCTGCATCCCGGGGATCAGCACGGGGTGCGGGCTGACCTCGATGAAGTGCCGGTGTCCGTGGGCGAGGAGAGTGGCGAGGGTGTCGGCGAAGCGGACCGGCCGGCGGAGGTTGGTGAACCAGTAGTCGGCGTCGAGCCCGGCGGTGTCCAGGCGATCGGCGGTCACCGTCGAGTAGAAGGCGACCTCCGACGCGGTGGGCGCGAGACCGTCCAGGACGGAGACGATGTCCTCGCGGATACGGTCGACATGGGGCCCGTGGGAGGCGTAGTCCACATCGATGGTGCGGGTCCGCGCGCCGCGCGCCTCGGCCGCCGCCAGGACGGTCGCGATCTGCTCCACCGCACCGGAGATGACGGTGGTGGCGGGGCCGTTGGCGGCGGCCACGGTGACGTCGTCGGCCTCTTCGCCCAGCTCCTCCAGGAGCCCAGCGGTGTCGTCGGCGCCGAGGGTGAGCGAGGCCATGGTGCCGTGGCCGGCCAGGGCACGCAGCGCCTGGCTGCGCAGGGCCACCACCTTGGCGGCGTCGTCGAGTGTCAGGGCACCGGCCACACAGGCGGCTGCGATCTCGCCCTGGGAGTGGCCGATGACGGCGGCCGGGGTGATGCCCAGGTGCTGCCAGAGGGCGGCCAGGGACACCATGACGGCCCACAGGGTGGGCTGGACGACATCCACGCGTTGGGGGTCAGTGGCGGTGTCCGTACCGCGCAGTACGGCGGTGAGCGACCAGTCCACGTACGGCGCCAGGGCCCGCTCGCACTCCGCGATCCGGGCCGCGAACACCGGCGAGGTGTCCAGCAGTTCCACGCCCATACCGCGCCATTGCGACCCCTGGCCCGGGAAGACGAACACCGGGCCCGCGGCCGCGGTGATCGCCGCTCCCGCCACCACCGCCGGATCGGGCTCGTCCGCGGCCAGCTTCTCCAGACCGGCCAGCAGCGCAGCCCGGTCCTCGCCCACGATCACCGCCCGGTGCTCGAACGCCGAGCGGGTGGTCGCCAGCGACCAGCCCACCTCCGCCACCTCGGCCGAGGGGAGCCGCCCCGCCAGGTTCGCGGCCTGGGCGCGCAGCGCCTCGGCCGTACGGGCGGAGAGCACGACCGGCACGATGCCGCCCGCGGTGGCGGACTCGGGCTGTTCCGGTTCTGGTTGCGGTTCGGGCTGGTCGGGGGCCTGTTCCAGGATGAGGTGGGCGTTGGTGCCGGAGATGCCGAAGGAGGAGACGGCGGCGCGGCGGGGCCGGTCGGCCTCGGGCCAGTCGGTGGCCTCGGTGAGGAGCCGGACGCTTCCGCTCGACCAGTCCACATGTGGGCTCGGCTCGTCCACGTGCAGGGTGGCGGGCAGCAGGCCGTGGCGCAGGGCCATGACCATCTTGATGACCGCGGCCGCCCCGGCGGCGGCCTGGGTGTGGCCGATGTTCGACTTGACGGACCCCAGCCACAGGGGCTGTTCGGCGGGGCGGTGCCGGCCGTAGGTGGCCAGCAGGGCCTGCGCCTCGATGGGGTCACCCAGTGTCGTGCCCGTGCCATGGGCCTCCACCACATCGACCCCGGTGGGGTCCACCCCCGCCACGGCCAGGGCCTGGCTGATCACCCGTTGCTGGGACGGCCCGTTGGGCGCGGTCAGCCCGTTGCTCGCGCCGTCCTGGTTGACCGCCGAACCCCGCAGGACCGCGAGCACCCGGTGCCCGTTGCGGCGGGCGTCCGACAGCCGCTCCAGCACCAGCAGCCCCGCGCCCTCGCTCCACCCGGTGCCGTCGGCGGCGGCGGCGAACGGCTTGCACCGCCCGTCCGGCGCCAGTCCGCGCTGGCGCGAGAACTCGACAAACGTGTTCGGCGTGGCCATCACCGTCACGCCGCCCGCCAGGGCGAGGTCGCATTCGCCCTGCCGCAGCGCCTGCGCGGCCAGGTGCATCGCCACCAGTGACGACGAACACGCCGTGTCCACGGTCAGCGTCGGCCCCTCCAGGCCGAAGGTGTACGCCACCCGGCCGGATGCCACGCTCGGCGTGGAGCCGGTCATGATCTGGCCCTCGTACCCCTCCGGGATCCGGCCCAGGAACCGCGCACCGTAGTCGTCGTACATGATGCCGGTGACCACCGCCGTTCGGCTGCCGCGCAGCGCCGCCGGATCGATACGGGCGTGCTCGAACGCCTGCCACGCCGTCTCCAGCAGCAGCCGCTGCTGCGGATCGGTGGCCAGCGCCTCCCGGGGGCTGATCCCGAAGAACTCCGCGTCGAACAGGGCCGCTTCATGCAGGAAGCCGCCCTCCCTGGCGTAGCTCTTGCCCGTGCGCTCGGGGTCCGGGTCGTACAGCCCGGCCACATCCCAGCCACGGTCCTCGGGGAACGGGCCGATCGCGTCCACCCCGTCGGCCACCAGCCGCCACAGCTCGTCCGGTGAGTGCACATCGCCCGGGTAGTGGCAGGCCATGCCGACGATCACGACGGGGTCGTCGGCGCCCCCGGTCCGGACCTGAGCCCCGGCCCCCGGCGGCAGCGGCGCGGTGGCCGCGGTGGCGCCGAGCAGTTCGGTGCGCAGATGGCTCACCAGGGTCTCGGGGGTCGGGTAGTCGAAGATGGCGGTGGCCGGGAGGCGGACACCCGTCGCCTCATGGATCGCGTTGCGCAGCTCCAGCGCGGTCAGCGAGTCGAGGCCGAGCTGCGCGAACGTCCGGCCCAGTTCGAGGGTTTCCGGCTCCGGATGCGCCAGAACGGCGGCGATCCGGTCGCGTATCAGCTCCCCGATCACCCGGTCCTGCTCGGTCTCCGGCAGCCCGCCGAGCCGCCCGGCCCAGGAGGGGGACGCCTTCACTGCCGTGGCCGTACGGACGGGCAGGCGTACGAGGCGGCGCAGCAGCGGAGGCAGCGCGCCGGTGGCCGCCTGCTCGCGCAGCACGGCGAGGTCGAACCTGGCCGGGACCAGCACGGGCAGCGCGGTGGCCAGCGCCGCGTCGAACCGGGCCAGGCCCGCCTCCCCGGACATCGCGGCGGTGCCCGAGCGCGCCATCCGGGCCCGGTCCGCGGTGGCGAGGTGTTCCGTCATCCCCTCGTCCACCCCCCACAGGCCCCAGGCCAGCGAGGTGGCCGGGCTGCCCGTGGCGCGGATGTGCTCGGCGAGGGCGTTGAGGAACGCGTTCGCCGCGCCGTAGTTGCCCTGCCCACCGCTGCCGAGCACGGAGGCGGCGGACGAGAACAGGACGAACGAGGCGAGGTCCGCGCCCCGGGTCAGCCGGTGCAGCTGCCAGGCCGCGTCCACCTTCGGCGCCAGCACGGCATCGAGCTGTTCGGGCGTCAGCGAGGTGACCACGCCGTCGTCGAGCACACCCGCGGTGTGCACGACCGAGGTCAGCGGGTGCTCGTCGGGGACGCCGGCGAGCAGGGCGGCCAGCGCCTCGGGGTCGGTGGTGTCACAGCTCTCGACCCGTACGTCGGCCGCGAGTCCGGCCGCGAACGCCTCGATGCCCTCGGCGGCCGGCCCGCTCCGGCTCACCAGCAGCAGATGCCGGGCGCCGTGATTTTCGACGAGGTGGCGGGCGAGCAGCCGGCCGAGCGAGCCGGTGCCGCCGGTCACCAGCACGGTGCCGTCGGGGTCGAGCGCCACCGGCGCCACGTCGGGGTCGGGGTGCGCCAGAACCAGCCGGGGCACCAGCGCACGCCCGTCGCGCAGCGCCAGCTGCCACTCACCGGCGGCCACGGCGGCAGCCACCGCTGCCGCCAGCGCGTCCCGGGACGCCGGGGCGTCATCGGTGTCCACCAGCACGATCCGCCCCGGGTGTTCTGCCTGGGCGGCGCGCAGCAGGCCCAGGACCGCAGCGCCCGCCAGATCGGCCGGCGCGTCGGTCGGGTCGGCTCCGACGGGCCCGACGGCTCCGGCGGTCAGGACCACCAGCCGGCCGGCGGCGAGGGCGTCGTCCGCCAGCCACTCCCGCAGCCGCGCGAGGACACGGTGGGTGGCGGTGCGTACCCGGGAGGGCGGCTCGTCGCCGTCGTCGGACGTGTCGTAGGGGGCGCCGAGGCAGGCCATGACGACCAGGTCGGGGGCGGGGGCCCCGGCGGCGACCGACGCGCTCAGCACGGCGAGGCCGGGGTGGCGCGCGATGTGTTCCGCGGGCAGTGAGGCCGTGGCGGCGTCCGTGGCGCGAGTGTCATCCCCGGCGAGTACGGCCCAGCGGTCCGGCGCCGATGCCGGTGCCACGGCGGTGGGCAGCGCGAAGGTCTCCCAGTCCAGCCGGTACAGCGGCCGGTCGGCCGGGACCGCCCCGGACCGCCACCGCTGCGCGGAAACGGCGCGCAGCGTGAGCGAGTCGACGGCCACGACCTCGGCGCCGGTGTCGTCGGACAGCCGCATGGTCACGGTGTCAGGACCGGTCGGCGTGATGCGGACCCGCAGCCGGGATGCTCCGCGCGCGAGGAGCCGTACGCCGCCGAAGGAGAACGGCAGCCGGACCGTGCCCGGTGCGCCGCCCGCCTGGTCCTCGCCGGTGAACAGCGCGCCGATCGGGTGCAGGGCGGCGTCCAGGAGCGCGGGGTGGATGGCGTACGCACCGCCGTCGCCCCGCTGACCGGGGGCGAGACCCACCTCGGCGAACATCTCCTCGCCGACCCGCCACGCGGCGCGCAACCCCGTGAACGCCGGTCCGTACCGGTAGCCCTCGGCGGCCAGCCGCTCGTACAGCCCGGCCACGTCGATGGCCTCCGCCCCGGCGGGGGGCCACTGGGCC
Organism: Streptomyces sp. NPDC059679; assembly: GCF_042734105.1. Taxonomy (NCBI): domain Bacteria; kingdom Bacillati; phylum Actinomycetota; class Actinomycetes; order Kitasatosporales; family Streptomycetaceae; genus Streptomyces; species Streptomyces sp. NPDC059679. The sequence goes on from NZ_JBHWES010000039.1 coordinate 68,677, forward strand.
GGCGGCGCGGAGGGCTCGGGGGCACCGGTCCCCGCGCCGTTCGGCGTGGCACTCAGCGTGGCGGTGGCATGGCGGCGCCACGGGCCGTACGGGCCGTCGCCCGGCCCATCCGCGACCCCCGGGTTCTCCGAACCCTCCGAACCGCCGCCGGACGGGCGTGAGTAGACGGTGACGGCCCGTCGGTCGGCCGCGTCGGCAGCCCCGACGGCCAGCTGGAGGTCCACCGCACCCACCGGGGGCAGCAGCAGCGGCGCCTCCAGGGTGAGATCGTCGATCAGGTCGCAGCCGACCCGTTCGCCGGCCTGGAGGGCGAGCTCCACGAAGAGCGTGCCGGGCAGCGGCACCGCGTCCACGATGGCGTGGTCGGCCAGCCAGGGCTGGTCGCGCAGCGACAGCCGGCCGGTCAGCAGCAGCCCGCCGTCCGCCGGTTCGAGCGCGGCGCGCAGCAGCGGATGGTCGCTCGCCTCGAGCCCCGCGGCCCGTACGTCCGCCTCCGCCTGCGGGGCGTCCCGCCAGTACCGGCGGCGGTCGAAACGGTAGGTGGGCAGGTCGGTGGCCTGGGTGGCGGGCGGGAAGGCGGCGGAGAAGTCGACACTCTCGCCGTCCACATGGAGCTGGGCGAGCGCGGTCAGCAGCGTACGGGGCTCGTCGCGGCCCTTGCGCAGCACCGTGGCGAGCACCGGCGCGCCGGGACCGGATTCGGTGGCGGCGCCCTCCGGGGCCGACTCCGTGGCCTGGCCGGTCAGGCAGTCGCGCGCCATGGTGGTGAGCACGGCGTCCGGGCCGAGCTCCAGGAAGCGGGTGACACCCTCCGCGCGCAGCGTGGCGATGCCGTCGCGGAACCGCACCGGCTGCCGTGCGTGCCGCACCCAGTAGTCGGGGTCGCACAGCTGCTCGGCCCCGGCCAGCGCGCCGGTGACGTTCGAGACGACGGCGATCCGGGGCTTGGAGTACGTCAGCGAGGCGGCGACCTGCCGGAACTCCTCCAGCATCGGGTCGATCCGCGGCGAGTGGAAGGCGTGGCCGACCCGCAGCCGCCTGGTCCGGTGGCCGCGCTCCCGGATCGTACGGGCGATCTCCTCGACCGCGTCCTCATCACCCGAGACCACCACCGACGTCGGCGCGTTGACGGCCGCCAGCGCCACCTCGTCCGCCCGCCCGGCGAGCAGCGGCGCCACCTCCTCCTCGGTGGCCTCCAGCGCGACCATCGCACCACCCTCGGGCAGCGCCTGCATCAGCCGCCCCCGGGCGGCGACCAGCCGTGCCGCGTCCGGCAGCGACAGCACTCCGGCGATATGCGCGGCGACCAGTTCGCCGACCGAGTGTCCCGCCAGATAGCCGGGGACCACACCGAACGACTCGACCAGCCGGTACAGGGCGACCTCGACGGCGAACAGCGCGGCCTGCGTCACCTCCGTCGCGTCCAGCGGGCTCGCCTCGGCCTCGTCTCCCTCGGCCGGTACGAACACCAGCTCCCGCAGCGACCGCCCCAGATGAGGGTCGAGCGCCGCACACGCCTCGTCGAAGGCGGCGGCGAACGCCGGATAGGCCCGGTACAGCTGGGCGCCCATACCGGCGCGCTGGCTGCCCTGCCCGGTGAAGAGGAACGCACTGCCGCCGAGCCGCGCCGGTGCGGACGCCCGCGTCACGTCGGGGTGTGTCCGCCCCTCCGCGAGGTCGGTGAGCCGAGCGGACAACTCCTCACGGTCCGCGCCCAGTACGACCGCGCGGTGGTCGAGCGGCGACCGGGTGGTGGCCAGCGACCAGCCGATGTCGTCGACCGGGGTGTCCGGGCGCGCGGCCATGTGCTCGGCGAGCGCCGCGGCCTGCGTACGCAGCGACGCCGCGCCGCGCGCGGTGACCACCCACGGCACGGCGGTGCCCTCCGGCCGCTGCGGCGTGTCCGCGGGCAGCTCCGTGTCCGGCCGTGGCGGGGCCTCCTCGAGGATCAGATGCGCGTTGGTGCCGCTGATGCCGAAGGACGAGACGCCGGCCCGGCGCCGCCGGTCCCCGGCCGGCCACGCGACCGGCTCGGCCAGCAGCCGTACCGCGCCATCGTCCCAGTCGACCACGGGCGTGGGCCGGTCGGCGTGCAGCAGGGCGGGCAGCGAGGCGTTCCGCAGCGCCATCACCATCTTGATGACGCCGGCGACGCCCGCCGCGCCCTGTGTGTGTCCGAGGTTCGGCTTGATCGCGCCCAGCCACAGCGGCCGGCCCTCGGGCCGCTCCTGACCGTAAGTGGCCAGCAGCGCCTGGGCCTCGATCGGGTCGCCGAGCGAGGTGCCCGTGCCATGCGCCTCGACCGCGTCCACATCCGCCGGGGAGAGCCGGGCGTTGGCCAGCGCCTGCCGGATGACGCGCTGCTGCGACAGGCCGTTGGGCGCGGTCAGCCCGTTGCTCGCGCCGTCCTGGTTGATCGCCGAGCCGCGCATCACGGCCAGCACCTGGTGCCCGTTGCGCTGGGCGTCCGACAGCCGCTCCAGCACCAGCAGCCCCGCGCCCTCGGCGAACGCCGTGCCGTCGGCGCCCTCGGAGAATGCCTTGCACCGGCTGTCGGCCGCCAGGCCGCGCTGCCGCGCGAACTCCGTGAACACATAAGGCGTCGTCATGACCGTCACACCGCCCGCCAGGGCGAGGTCGCATTCGCCCTGCCGCAGCGCCTGCGCGGCCAGGTGCATCGCCACCAGCGACGACGAACACGCCGTGTCCACCGTGACCGCGGGCCCCTCCAGACCCAGGGTGTACGCCACCCGGCCGGACAGCACGCTCGGCGCGTTGCCGGTGACCAGATAGCCCTCCGCGGCCCGGTCGACATGCGGGGTGCCGAAGCCGGGCAGAGCGGTGCCCGCGTATACGCCGACGGGCGTGCCCTTGAGCGACCCGGGCGCGATGCCCGACCGCTCCAGCGCCTCCCAGGCCACTTCGAGCAGCAGCCGCTGCTGCGGGTCGACCGCCGCCGCCTCGCGGGGGCTGATGCCGAAGAACTCCGGGTCGAACAGGTCGGCGTCGTGCAGGAATCCGCCCTCGCGGGCGTAGCTGGTGCCGGGGTGGTCGGGGTCCGGGTGGAACAGCCGCTCCAGGTCCCAGCCGCGGTTGTCCGGAAACGCGGTCATCGCGTGGCGGCGCGCGGCGACGAGGTCCCACAGAGCCTCGGGGGAGGCGACATCGCCGGGGTAGCGGCAGGCCATCGCCACGATGGCCACCGGCTCCCGCTGCCCGTCCTCCACCTCGCGCAGCCGCGCCCGGGTGTCATGCAGATCGGCGGCGACCCGCTTCAGGTAATCGACAAGCCGCTCTTCGTTCGTCTCAGTGGTCACTTGGCCCCTCCTCCCGCTCAGTCTTGGCGCGCTCCAACGCGCGGGCTTCCCTCGTCGCTGCTCGCTCCTCCGTCGCTGCGCGGCTCCTCAGTCCAGCCCGCACAGCGCGCCAAGACACGCTCACACCGGCGCTCATTGCACTCCGAGTTCCTTGTCGATGAAGTCGAGGACCTGGTCGGTCGTCGCGGCTTCGAGCCGTTCGGCCGCCGTGCCGCCGTTCCGGCTCGGGGCATGGGCCGCCTTCCAGGTGGCCAGCAGCGACTCCAGACGCGCGGTCACCGCGCCCGGGTCGGCCACTCCGGCCCCGCCGTTCACACCGGACGAGGCCAGTGCTGCCAGTGTCTCCTCCAAGCCGGTCAGCCCGCTGAGCACGGGCGCGTAGAGGTCCGGCGCCGTCGCCGCCGCCCCCTCCCCGGGGGCCAGTCGGGTGCGCAGATGCTCGGCCAGCGCGCCGGGCTCCGGGTAGTCGAAGATGACCGTGGCGGGCAGCCGCAGCCCGGTGGCGGCGGTGACGCGGTTGCGCAACTCGACCGCGGTCAGCGAGTCGAAGCCGAGTTCCTTGAACGCCGCGTCGGCCGGTACGGCCTCCGGGTCGGCGTGGCCGAGCACGGTCGCGGCGTGCCTGCGTACCAGGTCGGTGAGCAGGCGCCGCTGTTCGGCCGGGGCGAGCGCGCCCAATCGGGCCGCCCAGTCCCCGGGCTCCTCGGCCGCCGCCGCGGTCGGTCGCGCCGCCGCGCCGCCGGAGCGGGCGCCCGCCGCCTGGGCGTCGGCCGCCAGGGCGCGCAGTGGCGCGGGCAGGGCCGCGAGGGGCTGCGCGGCCAGCGCCCTGGTGTCAAGGTTCAGCGCGAGCAGCGCAGGGCGCCCGTGCCCGAGCGCCGCGTCGAACAGGTCGTGTCCCTGCTCGGTGCTGTTCGGGACGATGCCCTGCCGGGCGATCCGCGCCACATCGGCCTCGGTCAGACCTCCGGTGAGCCCGCTCGCGGCGGACCACAGGCCCCAGCTCACCGATACGCCCGGCAGGCCCTCGGCGTGCCGCCGCTCGACCAGGGCGTCGCAGTACGCGTTGGCGGCCGCGTAGTTGGCCTGCCCCGCGGTGCCGAGGGTCGACGCGAACGACGAGAACAGCACGAACATGCCCAGCGGCAGTCCGGCGGTCGCGTCGTGCAGACGGTCCGCCGCCGCGGCCTTGGCGGACCAGGCCGCCACCAGGCGCTCGTCGTCCTGTGACGGCAGCATCGCGTCGGCCACCACGCCCGCCGCGTGGACGACGCCGGTGAGCGGATGCGCCGGGTCCACGCCCGCGACCGCCTCGCCCAGGGCGGTGGCGTCCCCGACGTCCACCGCGGCCACCCGTACCCGCGCGCCCAGTTCGGTGAGCCGGGCCGTCAGCTCCTCGGCGCCCGGGGCGTCCGGGCCGCGCCGGCTGAGCAGCAGCAGATGCCGCACCCCGTGCGAGCGCACCAGGTGTTCGGCGATCAGACCGCCGAGGGTGCCGGTGCCGCCCGTGATGAGCACCGTGCCGTCCGGGTCGGGCGCGGGATCCACGTCCAGCACCAGCTTCCCGGTGTGCCGGGCCTGGCTGAGCTGCCGCAGCGCCTGCCTGGCCTGGCCGAGCCGCCACCCGGTGACGGGCAGGGGCGTGAACGCGCCGTCGGCGAACCGCTCGCCCAGGTCGGCCAGCAGCCGCCCGATGCGCTCCGGACCGGCGTCCGCGATCAGATCGAACGCCCGGTACGCCACGGAGTGCTCGCGCGCGACCTGGTCCGGATCGCGTACGTCGGTCTTGCCCATCTCGATCAGCCGCCCGCCGGGCGCGAGAAGCCTCAGCGAGGCGTCCGTGAACTCACCGGCCAGGCTGTTGAGGACGACATCGGCGCCCCGGCCGCCGGTCGCCGACGAGAACGCCGCTTCGAAGCCCAGATCCCGCGAGGACGCCCGGTGGACGGCGTCCACGCCCATGCCCTCCAGCACCGGGTGTTTCGCCGGGCTCGCCGTCGCGAACACCTCCGCGCCCAGGTGCCGGGCGACCTGGACGGCAGCCATGCCCACGCCACCGGCCGCACCGTGGATCACCACGGTCTCGCCGGAGCGCAGCCCGCCCAGCTCCACCAGGCCGTACCACGCGGTCAGGAAGGCCACCGGGGCCGCCGCGGCCTCCCGGAAACTCCAGCCGTCCGGCACCGGGGCGACCATCCGGGCGTCCGCCACCGCCACCGGGCCGAACGCGTCGTTGAACAGGCCCATCACACGGTCGCCGACGGCGACACCGGCCACCCCGTCGCCGACTTCGAGCACGACCCCCGCGCCCTCGCTGCCGATCGAGGCCGCGGCGTCCGGGTACATGTCCAGGGCGATCAGCGCATCGCGGAAGTTGAGCCCCGCGGCGCGTACGGCGATCCGCACCTGGCCGGGCGCGAGAGGAGCGGAGGCCCGGGGGCTGGGCACCGCCGTGAGATCGTCGGGGCCGGTCTTGCCCGCCACCACGTGCCAGGCCCGCTCGCCCGCCGGGGCCATCAGCTCCGGTTCGGCGTCCACCCGGGCCATCCGGGGCACCAACGCACGCCCGCCACGCAGCGCGAGCTGCGGCTCGTCCGTACGTACGGCCTCCAGGACGTCTTCGGTGCTGTCGGCGTCTGCGTCGATCAGCACGAAACGCCCCGGGTGTTCCGTCTGGGCGCTGCGCACCAGCCCCCACACCGCGGCGGCCGCGGGGTCCACCCGCTCCCGGTCACCGTCCCCGGTCCGTACTGCCGACCGCGTGACCACGGCAAGCCGCGCACCCTCGGCCCCGCTCCCGGCCAGCCACTCCTGAGCCAGCGTCAGCGTCCGGCGGGCGGTGGCCAGGCCGGTGTCCGCCCCTGCCGGGTCGCCGCCCGTCCGCACCGAGGCGATGACGACATCCGGTGCGGGGGCGCCGTCGGCCACGGCGCGGAACAGCGTGTCGAGGTCGGGGTAGCGGTCGGCGCCGGCCAAGTCCGGGGCGTCGTCGCCCAGCACCGCGAGCGTCGCGGGCGCCACCTCACCCGGCGTCTCTCCAGCCGGGGCGGACAGCGGCGGCAGCCATTCGACGGCGAACAGCCCGTGCGACCCCCGCACCCGGCTCGACGCGCGCAACTGCTGGACGCCCGTCTCGCGGAGCGCGACCGCGTCCGCGGTGAGTACCGGGGCGCCCGTGGCGTCGGCCAGCAGCACCCGCAGCCCCTCCGGCCGTGGCGACAGCCGGACGCGGAGCCGGGTGGCGCCCCCCGCCCACAGCCGCACCCCGCTCCAGGTGAACGGGAGCAGCACCGTTCCGGACGCCGCGTCCGCGTCCGTCGTGGCAGCGCGTTGACGGAGCTGACCGGCCAGCAGTACGGGCTGCATCGCCGCGTCGAGCAGGGCGGGATGGATATCGAAGCCGCTCGCCTGCTCCGCCGCCTCCTTGGGCAGCACCACCTCCGCGAGCGTGTCCTCGCCGTCGTGCCATACGTTCGCCAGGCCCCGGAAGAACGCGCCGTAGCCGTACCCCGCCGCCTCGGCCCGCTCGTAGAAGCCGTCGATCGCAGCAGGCCGCGCCCCTGGCGGTGGCCACACCCCGCCCAGACCGGTCGGCGGAACCGGCCCGGCCGTCGCCGCGCCGGGGAGCAGCGTGCCCGAGACATGGCAGACCCAGGTGTCCGGCGCGCCCGAGTCCTCCTCGGGCCGGTCGGGCCGGGAGTAGACCCGGACCGGACGGCGTCCGTCGCCCTCATCGGCGTCCACGACCACCTGGATCACCAGCCCGCCGGAGGCTGGAAGCGCGACCGGGACCTGGAGCGCCAACTCCTCGACGCCGTCGCAGCCGGCCTCGTCGGCCGCCCGCAGCACCCATTCGACCAGCACCGCGCCGGGCAGCAACGGCAGGTCGGCGACGAGGTGTTCGGCCAGCCAGCCGCCCCGCGCCGCCTCCGGCAGCCGCCCGGTGAGCACCAGGCTGCCGTCGGCCAGACGTACGGACACCGGGAGCAGAGCGTGTCCGACCGCGGTGAGCCCGGCGCCCGCGACATCGCCGGGACCGGACCGGCCACCGGCCGGCAGCCAGTACCGCTCCCGCTGGAAGGCATACGCCGGCAGTGGCACGGCCGCGGGCGCGGGCCCATCGGCGTACCAGCTCGCCCAGTCCACCGCCACGCCCGCGACATGCGCCTCGGCGAGCGCCCGGCACAGCCGCTCGGGGCCGCCCTCGTCCCGGCGGAGCGTGCCGACCGCCACGGCCGGTGCGTCCGCCGCCTCGAAGCACTCCTGAAGGCCGAGCAGCAGTACGGGATGCGCGCTGACCTCGATGAACACCCGGTAGTCCGCGTCGAGCAGCGCCTGGACCGCCTCGGCGAAACGCACCGGCTGCCGCAGATTGGTGAACCAGTAGCCGGCGTCGAGACCGGAGGGGTCCATACGGGTGCCGGTCACGGTCGAGTAGAACGCGGTGTCCGTGGCGGCGCCGGACACCCCGGCGAGTACGTCGGCCAACTCATCGCCGATGCGGTCCACTTGGGGGCCGTGCGAGGCGTAGTCCACATCGATCGCGCGGGCCCGCAGCCCGTCGGCGCGCACGGCGGCAACCAGCTTCTCGACCTGCTCGGGCGGCCCGGACACCACCGTGGACGACGGGCCGTTGACCGCCGCGACCGCCACGTCCGGCGCGTGTGCGGCGGTCAGCCGCTCCGTCGCCTCGACGCCGCAGCCCAGCGAGGCCATGGCGCCGTGTCCGGCCAGCGCCCGCAGCGCCCGCGCCCGCAGCGCCACCACGCGGGCGCCGTCCTCCAGCGTCATCGCACCCGCGACACACGCCGCCGCGATCTCGCCCTGCGAGTGGCCCACCACGGCGGACGGCCGTACGCCGTGTGCCTCCCACACCGCGGCCAGCGACACCATGACCGCCCACAGCACCGGCTGCACCACATCGACCCGGCCGATGTCCGCCGCGCCCTCCGCGCCGCGCAGCACATCGGTCAGCGACCAGTCGACATGCGCGGCCAGGGCCCGTTCGCACGCGGCGATACGCGCCGCGAAGACGGGGGAGGAGTCCAGCAGTTCCACGCCCATGCCCAGCCACTGCGACCCCTGCCCGGGGAACACCATGACCGGACCGGCGCCCACGTCCGCCGCCACCCCGCGCACCACCGCGGGGCCCGGCTCGTCGGCCGCGAGACCTTCGAGCGCGGCGAGGAGGTCCGACCGGTCGCGGCCCACCACGACGGCCCGGTGCTCGAACGCCGTGCGGCGCATCGCCAGCGACCAGCCCACGTCGGCGACGCCGTCGGCTGCCCGGTCCGTGGTCAGGAAGGTGCCCAGCCGTGCGGCCTGGTCCCGCAGCGCCGACTCCGTACGCCCCGAAACCGGCCAGGGCACCACGCCATGGAACGTAGCGCCATCATGCTTCCGGGCACCGGTGTCCGGGGCCTGTTCGAGGATCACATGCGCGTTGGTGCCGGACACCCCGAACGACGACACCGCCGCCCGGCGCGGCCGGTCGGTCACCGGCCAGTCGTACGGATCGGTCAGCAGCCGTACCGTGCCGGCGCTCCAGTCCACGTGGCGGGTCGGTTCGTCGATGTGCAGGGTCCTGGCCAGCTTGCCGTCCCGCAGCGCCATCACGGTGTTGATCGCGCCCGCGACCCCGGCCGCCGCGTGCGTATGGCCGATGTTCGACTTGATCGAGCCGAGGTACAGCGGCCGGTCCGCCGGGCGGTCCGCCCCGTACGTGGCGATCAGCGCCTCCGCCTCGATGGGGTCGCCCAGCCGGGTGCCCGTCCCGTGTGCCTCGACCATGTCCACGTCCGCGCCGGACAGCCCGGCCCTCGCCAACGCGTCCCGGATCACATTCTCCTGGGCGACGTCGTTGGGCGCGGTCAGCCCGTTGCTCGCACCGTCCTGGTTGATGGCCGAGCCCCGCAGGACGGCCAGCACCTCGTGGCCGTTGCGCCGCGCGTCGGACAGCCGCTCCAGCAGCAGGAGTCCGGCCCCCTCGGAGAAGCCGGTGCCGTCCGCGGCGGCGGCGAACGGCTTGCACCGGGCGTCGGGCGTCAGCGCCCGCTGCCGGCAGAACTCGGTGAACATCAGCGGCGTCGACAGCACCGTGACACCGCCCGCCAGCGCCAGGGAACACTCGCCCTGCCGCAGGGCCTGCCCCGCCAGATGGATGGCCACCATCGACGACGAGCACGCGGTGTCCACGGTGACCGCCGGGCCCTCGAAGCCGAACGTGTACGCGACGCGGCCGGAGATGACGCTGGTGAGGCTGCCCGTGGTGGCGTAGCCCTCGAAGCCCTCAGGGATCTGCGGCAGTCCGGAGATGTAGTCCTCGCTGGACACCCCCACATATACGCCGGTCCGGCTGGCACGCAGCGCGCCGGGCACCACCCCGGCGGACTCCAGCGCCTCCCACGACAGCTCGAGGAGCAGCCGCTGCTGCGGGTCCATCGCCAGCGCCTCGCGCGGGCTGATCCCGAAGAACCCCGCGTCGAACCGGTCGACGTCGTGCAGGAAGCCGCCCTGGCTGACATAGCTGGTGCCGAAGTGCGCCGGGTCCGGGTGGAACAGACCGTCCAGGTCCCAGCCGCGGTCGGTGGGGAAGTCGCCGATCGCGTCGCCGCCCGACAGGACGAGGTGGCGCAGGTCCTCGGGGGACCGCACCCCGCCGGGGAAACGGCAGGCCATGCCGACCACCGCGACCGGCTCCTGCTCGCCCTCCTCCAGCTCCCGCAGCCGGGTCCTGGCGTCATGCAGCTCGGTGGTGACCCGGCGCAGGTACTCGACCAGTTTCTCCTCGCTGACCATGTCGTCACCTGCCTTCAGTTGGAGGGGCGCGGACGCGCTTCGGAGAGCACGCCGAGCTCGTTGTCGATGAAGTCGAGGATTTCGTCGGCCGTGGCCGACGCGAGCTTGTCCGCCGCGTCGAGCGCCGTGCCGTTGCTGTTGCCGTTGTTCTCGGTGTTCTTTGCGGCGTTGTCTGCGTTGTTCGTGTCGTCGGGCGCGAGTTGCTGCTCGATACGGTGGGCCAGCGCCTCCGGCGTCGGGTGGCGGAAGACGACGGCGGCGGGCAGCCGCAGCCCGCCGGCCGCCACCAGCCGGTCGCGCAGCTCGACGGCGGTCACCGAGTCGAAGCCCAGCTCCTTGAACGAGGCGTCGGCCCGTACGGCCTTGGGGTCCGGCTGCCCGAGCACGGCGGCGGCGTGATCGCGCACCAGCTCCAGGACGGCGCGGCGCCGCTCGGCGGGCCCGAGGCCCACCAGCCGGCTCGCCCAGTCGCTGGTGCGGCCGGGCGCGGCGGCGGCGACCGGGCGGACCGGCGCCCGGCCGCCCGCGCCCGCACTCGCGCCGAGCGCGCGCAGCGCGGCCGGCAGCTCGTGGGCCGGGTGGGCGGCCAGGGCTCGGGTACGGATGTCGGCCGCCACCAGCCGCGGGCGGTCGGCGCGACAGGCGGCGCGCAGCAGCGCGAGCCCGCGGTCAGCGCCGAGGACCCCGGTCCAGCGCCCGCCGGATTCGGCGCCGCGATCACCATCGGCGGCGGCCCAGGGTCCGAACGCGACGGCCAGGCCGTGCAGTCCGGCACGGCGCCGTACGTCCATCACGGCCGCGCAGAACGCACCGGCCGCCACCCTTTCGGGGGCCACCGGGCCGTCCCAGACCGTTGCGGCGTCGGACAGGGTCACGAACCGGACGGACGGCAGTGCGGCGGTGGCCTGGTGCAGCGCCCGCACCGGGCCACTTGTCCCGATGTCGGCGGACAGCCCCGCGGCATGGATGACGCCGGTCAGCGGATGGTCGGGATCGATCTGCGCCACCACCCGTTCCAGCGCGGCGGTGTCACGAGGATCGACCGTGGCCACGCGCACCTGGGCGTCTTGCGTGTCGTACGTGTCGTCGGTGTCGTAGGTGCCGTCCGTGTCGTCGAAGCGGACCAGCAGCAGGTGCCGGACGCCCTCGGCGCGCATCAGATGCTCGACGACTGCTCCGGCGAGCGGGCCTCCGGCGTCCGTGACGAGGACCGTGCCCTCCGGGTCGAACGCCACGCCGCCCGGGGCTGCCACGGAACGCGCCAGGCGTGGCGCGAGCAGCGTGTCCCCGCGCAGCGCGACCGTCGGCTCGCCGAGCGCGACCGCCCGATCCGCCGCCGTGCCGATGTCGGTGTCGGTGTCGGCGTTCGCGTCCACGTCGACGAGGATGAAGCGGTCGGGGTGTTCCGCCTGGACACCGCGGGCATAGCCCCAGGCCGCCGCAGCGGCCATGTCCAGCGGCTCGCCCTCGGCGCCGCCCGCCGCGACCGCACCCCGAGTGACCACCGCGAGCCGGCTGCCCGTCAGCCGGGGCTCACCGACCCAGGCCCGCAGCGCCGCCGCCACGTCTCGTACGGCGGACAGGGCGGCGTCCTCGGGCGCGGCGCCGGGGTCGGCGGCCGGTGGCCGCCACACCACGACGGAGGGTGCGGTCGCACCCGCGTCCAGGGCGGTCAGCAGCGCCGGGAGGTCCGTACAGGTGTCCCGGCATCCGTCCGCGCCCGGCTCCGTCGGCGCCTCGCCCAGTACGGCCACACACCCGGCGTCGTCCTCGGCGCCGGACGGCTCCCGAGCCGCCACCGGTGTCCAGTCGAGGGCGAAGAGACCACCCGCCGCGGCCCCGCTCGCCTCACGCACCTGCCGTACGGTGCGCGGGCGCAGCACCACCGACGCCACGCTCAGCACGGGAGCCCCGGCCGGGTCGGACACCTCGATCCGCAACTCCCGTTCGTCCGTGGCATCCCCACCGTCCCCGCCCAGCGGCGACAGCCGGACCCGCGCGGCGCGCGCCCCGGTCGCCCACAGCCGGACGCCGCTCCACGCGAACGGCAGCCACAACCGGGCTTCTGGATGCGCTCCCTCGTCGTCCGGTTCGGCCAGCAGCGCGGGCTGCAACGCGGCATCCAGCAGCACCGGGTGCAGGCCGAACCCGGCCGCACCGTCGCCGCCTTCAACGCCTGCACCGCCGTCACCGGCCTCCTCGGGCAGCACCAAGTCGGCCACCAGGTCGGTGCCGTCCCGCCACAGCGCGGCCACACCCCGCAGCGCGGACCCGTAGCCGTAGCCGCGCCGCTCGGCCCGCTCGTACAGCTCGGCCGGGTCCAGCGGCTCGGAGCCCGCGGGCGGCCAGGGGACGGTTGCCGTCCCGGTGTCCGTCGGAGCCTGCGGGCTGCCCGGGACCAGCGACCCCACCGCGTGACAGGTCCAGCCCTCGCCCGCGCCCGCGTCGGCGGGCCGGGAGGAGATCCGTAGCTCACGGCGGCCCGACTCGTCCGGCGCCCCGACCGCGACCTGCGCCAGCACACCCGCGGACGGCCCGGACGGCCCGGACGCCCCAGAGGCGCCGGACAGCTCCAAGGGCGCGCGCAGCAGCAGTTCCTCCAGCGTCGCCCCGCCCGCCTCGTCGGCGGCCAGCAGCGCCCAGTCCACCAGGACCGCGCCGGGCACCAACTGGACGCCCGCCACGGTGTGCGCGCCCAGCCAGGCCGCGTCGCCGGGAAGCCGGCCGCTCAGCACCAGTCCGCCGTCGGCCAGTTCGACCGCCGAGGAGAGCAGGGCGTGCCCGGCCGGCCGGGTTCCGGCTCCGGCCGCGTGCCCCTCGCGGCGGCCGTGGTCCGGCGTCAGCCAGTACCGCCGCCGCTGGAACGGGTACGTGGGCAGCGCGACCGTACGCGGCCGGTGGCCTTCGTCGCCCGTATCACGCTCGTCGCCCGCATCACCTTCGCCGCCGACGAACCAGCGGCGCCAGTCGACCGCGAGCCCCGCCGCGAAGCCGTCCCCCAGGGCGCGCGCCACCTGCGCCGGGCCGCCTTGGTCCCGGCGCAGCGTCGGCACGGTGGCCGCCGCCACCTCGGCCTCCTCGAAGCACTCCCGTAGCGCGGGGATCAACACCGGATGCGGGCTGACCTCGATGAACACGCGGTACCCGTCGGCCAGCAGGGCGTCGATCGCCGATGCGAACCGCACCGGCTGACGCAGATTGGTGAACCAGTAGTCGGCGTCCAGCTCCTCCGTCGGCTGCCGGGCGCCGGTGACGGCGGAGTAGAACACCGCGTCCGAGGCACCGGGGGTGAGGTCGGCCAAGTCGGCGCGGATGGTGTCCGCGAGCCGGTCGACCTGCGGGCCGTGCGAGGCGTAGTCCACGTCGATCGTGCGGGCCCGGTGGCCCGCCGCCTCACAGGCCGCCACCACCGCGGCGACCTGGTCGATGGGCCCCGACACCACCGTGGAGTACGGTCCGTTGAACACCGCCACCGTCACCCGTGCCGCCGCCGCGCCCAGGTCCGCGAGGAAGCGCTCGGCCTCCTCGCCGCTCAGCGCGAGCGAGGCCATGGTGCCGTGGCCGGCGAGGGCGCGCAGGGCCTGGGAGCGCAGCGCCACGACCCTGGCGCCGTCCCGGAGCGACAGGCCCCCGGCGACGCACGCGGCGGCGATCTCGCCCTGTGAGTGTCCGACGACCGCGGTGGGCGTCACGCCGTAGCTCTCCCAGACGGCGGCGAGCGACACCATCACCGCCCACAGACACGGCTGGAGGACATCGACCCGGGACGGCTCGGGCGCGCCCGGCGCGCCGCGCAGCACGGCGGTGAGGGACCAGTCGACGAACTCGCCGAGCGCCGCCTCGCACGCGGCGATGCGGGCCGCGAAGACGGGGGAGGAGTCCAGCAGTTCCACGCCCATGCCACGCCACTGCGAACCCTGTCCGGGGAACACCATGACCGCGCCGGGGGCCGCCCCCGCCGAGACGGCGGCGGGCGTGGGGCCGTCGCCCAGCGCGCGCAGCCCGGCCAGCAGCTCGCCCCAGTCCGTACCGCTGACCACGGCTCGGTGGCGGTCCGCCGACCGCGTGGTGGCCAGCGACCACCCCACGTCGGCCGGGCAGACCGGGAAGGTGGGGGAGGCCGGGGAGCCCGGGGAGGCCAAGGAGTGCGGGGCGCCGGTGGCGACCCACTCGGCCAGGCGCCCGGCCTGGGCGCGCAGCGCGTCGGCGGTACGGGCCGACAGCACCCAGGGCACCACGCCGCCCGCGGCGGTGGGCTCTGGTTCGGACCGTGCCGGTTGTTGTGCGGCTTGTTCCAGGATGAGGTGGGCGTTGGTGCCGGAGATGCCGAAGGAGGAGACGGCGGCGCGGCGGGGGCGGTTGGCCCCGGGCCAGTCGATGGGCTCGCTGAGGAGCCTGACCGTGCCGTCGGACCAGTCGATATGCGGGCTGGGGGCGTCGATGTGGAGGCTGGCCGGGAGGCGGCCGTGGCGCAGGGCCATCACCATCTTGATGACGCCCGCGACGCCGGCGGCGGCTTGGGTGTGGCCGATGTTCGACTTGACGGACCCCAGCCACAGCGGCCGGTCGTCGGTGCGTTGTCCGCCGTACGTGGCCAGGAGGGCCTGGGCCTCGATGGGGTCGCCCAGCGTCGTGCCCGTGCCATGGGCCTCGACCGCGTCCACGTCCGCCGGGTCGAGGCGGGCGTTGGCCAGGGCCTGGCGGATGACACGTTGCTGCGAGGGGCCGTTGGGGGCCGACAGGCCGTTGCTCGCGCCGTCCTGGTTGACGGCGGAGCCGCGGATCACGGCGAGCACCTGGTGGCCGTTGCGGCGCGCGTCGGAGAGGCGTTCGAGCAGAACGAGCCCGGCGCCCTCGCTCCAACCGGTGCCGTCGGCGGCGGCCGCGAACGGCTTGCACCGCCCGTCCGGCGCCAGCCCGCGCTGCCGGGAGAAGGAGGTGAACATGCCCGGCGTGGCCATCACCGTCACGCCCCCCGCCAGCGCCAGATCGCATTCGCCCTGCCGCAGCGCCTGCGCGGCCAGATGCATCGCCACCAGCGACGACGAACACGCCGTGTCCACCGTGAGCGCCGGACCCTCCAGGCCGAAGGTGTACGCCACCCGGCCCGATGCCACGCTCGGCGTGGAGCCGGTCAGCAGGTGTCCGTCGAGCTCGGCGGTGGCCTCGTGCAGCCTCGGCCCGTAGTCCGCCGCCGTCGCCCCGACGTAGACGCCGGTCGCGCTGCCGGCCAGCGAGGCCGGGGGGATCCCGGCCCGCTCCAGCAGCTCCCAGGAGAGTTCGAGCAGAATGCGCTGCTGCGGATCCATGGCCAGCGCCTCGCGCGGGCTGATCCCGAAGAACTCCGCGTCGAAGTCCCCCGCCTCGTACAGAAAGCCGCCCCGGCCCGTCGCGCTGCCGCCGCTCCCGTCCGCTGCTCGGCCGAACAGCTCCGCCAGATCCCAGCCCCGGTCGCCGGGGAACTCGCCCACGGCGTCGACCCCTTCGTCCACCAGGCGCCACAGCGCCTCGCCCGAGTCGACCCCGCCGGGGTAGCGGCAGCTGACGGCCACTACGGCGACGGGGTCATCGGCCGTGGCCGTCCCGACCGCCGCCGTCGGGGCGGCGGTCGGCCGCCCCTCGTGCTCCGCGCGCAGCCACGCCGCCACGGCGTTGGGCGTCGGGTGGTCGAAGGTGAGGGTGGGGGGCAGTTCGGTGTCGGTGGCCGCGCTGAGGCGTTCGCTCAGCTCCGTCGCGGCCAGCGAGTCGAAGCCGAGCTGTTTGAAGGTCAGGGTCGGGTCGATGCCGTCGGGGCTGTTGTGTCCGAGTACGAGGGCGGCGTGGGTACGGACGAGCGCCAGCAGCTCGCCCGGGGAGGCCGGGGCCGGGCGGTCGGCCGAAGGCGTGGTGTCACTGGTCGGCACGGCATCGGCCGAAGGCGCGGCATCGGCTGGTGACGCGGCAACGGCCGGCGGCTCCGGGTCGGTTGCCGACCCGACCGCCGAGGTACCGGACCGCCCCGCACCCCGCTCGTCCAGCCCGTCGGGCCAGTGGCGTTCGCGCTGGAAGGCGTATGTCGGCAGGGGCACCCGCCGGGGCTCGTGGCCCGCGAAGGCGGCCGCCCAGTCGACGGCGACGCCCCTGACGTGCGCCTGGCCCATCGCCGACACAAAGCTCTGCGCCTCCGGCCGGCCGCGGCGCTGCACCGCGACCGCCACCGGGCGGGGCGCGTCGCCGGCCCACGCGGCGGCGCTCTCCCGCGCCATGCCGGTCAACGAGGCGTCGGGGCCGAGTTCGAGGAAGGTGTCGACCCCCGCGTCGCACAGGTGCCGTACGCCGGCGTCGAACCGTACGGCCTGTCGCGCATGGTCGGCCCAGTAGTCGGGCGAGCGCAGCTGGGCCTCGGTGGCGAGCTCGCCGGTGACATTGGATACGACGGGGATGGCGGGCGCGGCGAAGGTCAGCCCGGCCGCGACCGCGCGCAACTCCCCGAGGATGCCGCCCAGGTGCGGGGAGTGGAAGGCGTGGCTGACCTTGAGCACGGTGGCCTTGCGGCCCTGCGCCCGCCAGGCGGCGGTCGCCTCCGCGACGGCCTCGCGGTCGCCGGAGATCACCACGGAGGCGGGTGCGTTGACGGCCGCGAGGCCCACCCGTCCGCCGTACGCCTCCAGCGCCCGCCCCGCCTCCTCGGCGGTGGCCTGCCAGGCGGCCATCGCCCCAGGGGTGGTGATGGACTGCATGAGGCGGCCCCGGGCCGCCACCAGCGTGCAGGCGTCGGGCAGCGACAGCACCCCGGCCACATGCGCGGCCGTGATCTCGCCGACCGAGTGGCCCATCAAGTGGTCGGGTATCACGCCCCACGACGTCACCAGGCGGTAGAGGGCCACCTCGATGGCGAACAGCGCGGGCTGGGTGTACGCCGTCCGGTTCAGCGGCGGCTCGCCGTCCTGCGGGGCCTCGGCGAACATGAGGTCCAGCAGCGGGGTGTCGGTGTCGAGCAAGGGGTCCAGCCGCGCGCACACCTCGCGCAGCGCGTCGGCGAAGACCGGGTACGCCGCGTACAGCTCGCGGCCCATGCCGGGGCGCTGGCTGCCCTGGCCGCTGAACAGGAACGCGACCCGGCCCCCGCCCGCGCGGCCACGGATCACCCCCGCCGTCTGGGTCCCGGAGGCCAACGCGTCGAGGTGGCCGAGCAGTTCGTCTTCGCCCGTGCCCAGGACGACGGCTCGGTGCGGGAACGCCGTACGGGTCGTGGCGAGCGCGTGGCCGACGTCCACCGGGTGGAGCCCGGGGTGTGCGCGCAGGTGTTCGCACAGCGCGGCGGCCTGGGCCGTCAGCGCCGTCGGGCTCGCCGCCGAGACGGCCCAGGGCGTGACCGGCGGGGCCGTGCGCGCGGACACGTCCCCAGGCGCCGTGGGCCGGTCCGGCAGCACGGCCGGGGCAGCCGGGGCGGGCGGCTCGGCCAGGACGACATGGCAGTTGGTGCCGCCCATGCCGAAGGAGCTGACCCCGGCCGTGAGCCGCCGCCGCTCGTCGGGCCAGGGCTCGAACGCGGTCTGTACGCGCAGGCCGAGTTCGGCCAGCGAGATGTCGGGGTTCGGGGTGGCGAAGTTGAGACTCGGCGGAAGCCGCCGGTGGTGGATGCTCAGGGCTGTCTTCAGCAGGCCCGCGATACCGGCGGCTGCCTCCAGGTGGCCCACGTTGGTCTTGACCGAGCCGACCCGCAGCGGCGCGTCCACCGCGCGGCCCCGGTGGTCCCCATCGAACGCAGCATCGAACGCGGCACCGAACGCGGTGCCGACCTCGGCACCGAACGACGCGCCGAGGGCGGCACCGAGCGCGGCGGCCTCGATCGGGTCGCCGACCGGTGTGCCGGTGCCGTGCAGTTCGACGTACTGGAGTTCGCCGGGTGACACCGCGGCCCGCTGCCACGCCTGCCGCACCACATCCGTCTGGGCGTCGGCGCTCGGCCGGGTCAGGCCGTCGGTGGCGCCGTCGTTGTTGACCGCGCTGCCCTCGATCACGCAGTACACCGGGTCGCCGTCGGCGACGGCCGCGGCCAGCGGTTTGAGCAGCACCATCCCGCCGCCCTCGCCGCGTACGAACCCGTTGGCGCGCGCGTCGAAGGTGTAGCACCGGCCGTCCGGCGAGAGGCCCTGGAACTGGGCCTCGGCCATGCGCATGCTCTCCTCGGCCAAGATCAGGTTCACCCCGCCCGCGAGCGCCAGTTCGGCCTCACCCCGGCGCAGGCTCTCGCAGGCCAGGTGCACGGCGACGAGCCCGGAGGACTGGGCCGCGTCCACCGTGAGGCTCGGGCCGCGCAGGCCCAGGAGGTGGGAGATCCGGTTGGCGATGAGGCCGCGGTGCAGCCCCGCCATCGTGTGCCGGGTGATGGCGATGTCGTCGGGCCGGTGCGGGTGCCGGTGGAGGAGCGTGGCGTAGTCGTCCCACATCGCGCCGGTGAACACCGCGGTCCGGCGCTCCGCCAGGTTCTTGGGGCCGAGCCCCGCGTCCTCCATGGCCTCCCAGGCCAGTTCGAGCATCAGCCGCTGCTGCGGATCCATCGCCTTGGCCTCGCGTGGCGAGATGCCGAAGAATCCGGCGTCGAAGGTGTCGACGCGCTCCAGAAGTCCGGCGAAGTACGGCGGGGAACCGGGCTCGGCGGACAGGCGGTCGTACGGGACGGGCACGACGGCGTTCTCGCCCGCGCGCAGCAGGCGCCAGAACGCCTCGGGATCGGGTGCACCGGGCAGCCGGCAGGCCAGCCCCACGATCGCGACGGGAGACGTCGCCTGCTGCGCGTGGCTCGGGCTGCTCCCGGCCATGACACCCCCATACCTGAATCGCAAAACCGCTGGTTATGGCTTACGAGATGCCCCGAACATCGCTCATTCTCCGAATGATTTCTAAAGTTGATCTAACCGAGAATGTCTAGGGAGCGCCTTGTATACGCCGGGCGAAACTTGCCCTGACGACCCTTCGGATCGGACCGGTGACCTGCGGGGGACCGCGACCGAAACAGCAGGGTACGGCGATGGTCACCGGTCGATGAATCCTCATATGTGCCCATTTGGTTGTGGGTCTTTTGACCCTCACACTGGCGCGCGCCGCACGGTTAGGATGCGTTGATGTTGCCCTTTCTGCGATCACTGCTGCTGGTTGTTCGCCCAATGGAGGGGACCGCGGCCCGTGGTGCCGGGCGTAGTTCGGCACCATGAGTCGGCGCAGCCGCCGATCGCAGAGCAACGCCGTCGATCTCCATGGCCAGAAGACCACCTCCCACCTGACCGAAAATCTCACCGGGAGCAATGTTGCGGGCGTGTGAAATACGCGGACGCGGCTCAGATCTGGCTAAGCTGTTGGTGGCGTGGGTAGGCAACGACGCTGAGGTCTGAAGCACGACCAAAAAGACTTCTAAAATCGGGGTGAATTTTTCGAATGCTGGCTGAATTCGATCACTATGGAGCGCCCTCCTGGTTCGACAAGACGCTGGCGACGGGGGGAGTTCGCGTATCATGAGGTACGAGATACTGGGCCCGTTGCGCGTGGTTGACGAATCTTCGGTCACCTCAATCAGCGCCCGGAAGATCGAGGTGCTGCTGGCCGCATTACTCGTGCGGGCCGACGAGGTGGTGAGCAGCGAAGATCTCGTGAAGGAGATCTGGGGCACCCGGGCACCACGGCAGGCCGTGGCGGCGCTCCATGTGTACGTGTCCCAACTCCGCAAGTTCCTCAGGCGCCCCAACCGCACCGAGAGCCCCATCGTCACCGCTCGCAGCGGGTATGTGCTGCGTCTCGGCGACGACGAGCTGGACTTCCATGTCTTCCAGGGGCTGGTGCGCCAGGGGCGGGTCGCGCAGCGGGCCGGGCGCACCCATGAGGCCTGCGAAGCCTACGAGGAGGGCCTTGAATTCTGGCGCGGGCCGGTCCTCGAAGACCTGCGCGACGGGGCGATCGTCAACGGCTTCGTATGCTGGGCCGAGCAGGCCCGGCTGGAATGCGTCGAGTCGTTCGTGGAAGCCGGTCTGGAAGTCGGCCGGCACCGTGAATTCGTCAGCTACCTCTATGCCCGTATAGAGGAGCTTCCACTCAACGAAGCGTTCTACCGGCAACTCATGCTGGCGCTCTACCGTTCGGGCTGCAGGGCCGACGCCCTGAATGTCTACCAGTCGGCGCGGGCCGTGCTGAGCGAGGAACTCGGGCTGGAGCCGTCCGCCGCCCTCAAGCGGTTGCATCACGCCGTGCTCGTCGACGCCCCGGAACTCGAAGCCGCATAGTCGAATCCCGTGCGCACCGCCGACTCGTCACGCATCCAGGAATAGCAGAACAGGGGGTAATTCGTGCGGTACGAGATTTTGGGACCTCTCCGTGTAGTCGACGAAAAGGGCGGTTCACCGCTCAGAGCGCAGAAACTCGCTGCCGTTCTCGCCGTCCTGCTGATCCGCTCGGATCAGGTCGTGATGGCGGAACAGCTCACCAGAGAGATCTGGGGCGAGCTGCCGCCGCGCCGCGACACCGCGAGTATCTACGTCTGCATTTCGCGGCTTCGCAAGTTCCTGAGCCGGCCGGGCCAGCAGAATCCCATCATCACCCGCCCCGGTGGATATATGCTGCGCAGAGCGTCCAGCGAATGCGATTTCGATGTCTTCCAGCAGTTGGTCGCGGAAGGCCGGAAGTGCGTCAGATGCGGGGAGCCCGCGCAGGCGGCCCTCTGTTTCGAGCAGGCCCTGGCGCTGTGGCGGGGCCCGGCGTTCAGCAACGTCCAGACCGGGCCGATCGTGGCCGGCTTTCTGAAGCGGCTGGACGAGATGCGCATCGAATGTGCGGAAATGTCGGCCGAGGCCCATCTTGAACTCGGCCGCCATCGGGAACTCGTCGGCCGACTGCGCTCCCTGGTCGCCGAGTTCCCGCTCCGGGAGACGTTCTATCGGCAGCTGATGCTGGCCCTCTACCGCTCCGACCAGAAGTCAGAGGCGCTTGGCATATACGAGTCCGCCCGGCGTGTTCTCGACAGGGAACTGGGGCTCGAACCCGGCCGGAAGCTCAGAGAGCTCCGGCACACGGTGCTCGCCTCGACCTGACGGAATCCACCAGGCGGACTCCACCTGGGCCCGAGCTCGCCGGGGGTTTCCTCGCATGCCGCGAGTGAACCCACCGGCGATGTTCCGGGCCCTTGCGGGCTTTGGTCACTTGTCTGCGGGCTTCCGCCACTTGTCGGGCTTCGGCCACTTGTCTGCGGCCGCTTGGCTGATTACTCGGCGACGTACGTCCGGCGGATCCATTCGAAGACCCGCAGATGCTGCCCGTGGTGCTCCACGAACTGGCCAGTGGGTTCGAAGTGTTCGTACGCGTTGCCGATGAGAAGCTTCAGGGTCGACTCGATGTCATCGACATACCGCGTGTGCGGATCGGCCAGCTCCGTGGGGCCGCCGCGCAGGATGACGTTGGGCGCAGATACGGACATAAAAGGCTGCATTCCCTTCGCTATACACCCAAGAGAAGGTTGGTATGAGGCGGAAAGCGCACCGATGGGCGACATGCTTCTTGCTCACAAAGGGCTTGTGGGGGCCCGACATGGGTGGGCTTCCAGATCATCCCGATCTGCTCCCCCGAAGCCACTGCGCTCGGTCCAGCCTAGAGGCGCCGGGTCATCCGGTGTGAGGGTCGTTCGACCGACAAAAAGGCTTCAATTCCCTCACGAATGGTGAGGTTTCCGCTATCGCCCCGTCACACCGATGGCCGCCGAGGATGGATGACCCATGTCGATTAGCTCACTGTCGCCCGGTATCGACCCGCCGGCCTCGGCGCGCCTACCCGGCTCGGCAGGGCCCTGGGCGCGCGAATACGTCGCGTTCAACCGGCGGTTGGCGCTCTACGGCCGCGCCGGGGTGATGAGCGCCTGCGCCGTACTGGGCGTGGCGGCCATGCCGGTGGACGAGATGGTGCCCGCGGCGGTGGTCGCGGCGGCCGTACTCGCCTGGAGCTGGATCCATCTGCGGCTCGCCACCACCTCTGCGATGCGGCAGAGGCCGCTGCTCGCCCTGGATCTGACGGTGATGACGGCGCTGTGTCTGAGCCAGCGGTACACGATCCCCGAGGCGCAGACCACGCATGCGGGCACATGGATCCTGGTGTCCGTCAGCTTCACGGCCGTGGCGTACCAGCTGATGCAGCCCCCGCTCACCGGGATACTGGCCACGTTATGGCTGTGCTGCGCGGATGTGGTGGGCACCGCGTTGCACCCACACCTCGAGTGGTCCGGTGTGCTGCGCAGTGTCATCTGGGTGGTGGTGAACATCGCCCTGGCCCGGGCCGTGGTCCGGCTGGTGTTCAGCGAGAGCCGGGCGGCCGACGAGGCGGCCGACCGGGCCGCGCGGGCGCGGCAGCAGGGGGAGGCGGCGGAGGCCCGCTGCGCCGCGGAGCGGGAACACCTGGCCGCGCTCCACGACACCGCCTGCGCGACCCTGCTGATCGCGTCCGCGCCATGGGCGTCCATGCGGGCGGAGACGCTGCGCGCCCAGGCCGCCAGAGATCTCGTCCGGCTGCGCGCCGAGCAGCCAGTGGCGGGGGAGGTGGACCTGGCCGCCGAACTGCTGGACGAGATCGCCGCACATCCCCTCCGCGTCATCAACACGTTCGACGTGGAACTGGGCACCACCTGGCGCCCCATCGCGGCGGCCCTGCGCGGCGGCCTCGGCGAGGCGCTGCGCAACGTGGCCCGGTACGCGGGCGTCGATGCCGTACGGGTCACGGCGGAGCGCGTGGACCATGTCATCGTCGTGACCATCACCGACAGCGGGGTGGGATTCGACCCGGAGCACATTCCCACCCAGCGGATCGGGATCAAGCGTTCGATCCGCGGTCGGATGTGGAACGTGGGGGGCCGCGCCACCGTCGAGTCCCGGCCCGGACACGGCACGACGGTGCGGCTGGAGTGGCCGCGTGGGTGAGGACTTCCGGCAGCTGATCACCCGTCACCAGCTCCGCGGCATCCGCGCCGGGGGGCTGGTCATCCTGGTTACGCTGCACATCGGGTCCGCGCTGCCCGGCCTGCTGGGCGGCCTGGGCGCCTACCCGCACCCCTGGATCCCGCTGGCCGCCTACGGCCTGCTCACGCTGATCCTCGGCGGCAGCGTCGTCCTCGGCCTCGACGGGCGCCCCTGGCCGCGCGGCTGGGTGCCCTGCGCGGTGGCCGGCACCTTCGCCGCCTCAGTGGCCACTACCAGCCAAGTCCCGGCGGACCACTACTTCGTCAGCTCCGTCCACTGGTCCTACTCGCTCGCGGGCTGGTTCACCGTCGTCCTGCTCGGCCACCGAGGGCCGCTGGCGTCCGGCGCCTGCCTCGGCGTCCATCTGGCCGTCACCGTCGGCCTGTTGCTGGCCGTCGAGGTGCCCTCGCGGTCCGCCGGGGCGAGCATGGCCCTGAGCGTCCTGTCCGCCGGCTGCTTCCAGATGACCATCGCCGCCGGCGCCAAGCTGCTCCTCGACAGCAGCGCGGCCATCGGCAAGGCCCTGCGTGCCCAGGAGCGGGTACGCACCCGTATCGCGGTCGCCCGGCAGATCCAGACGGACCAGCGCCGCCGGTACGCCGAGCTGAACGCCACCGTGCTCCCCCTGCTCACCGGGCTCGCCAGCGGCTCCCTCGACCCGGAGGACGACGAGGTACGGCGCGCCTGCGCGCTGGAAGCCGCCCGGCTGAGGCGGCTGTTCGCGGAGAGCGACTGTACGTTCGATCCGCTGGTCCACGAGATGCGCGCCTGTATCGACGTCGCCGAGCGCAATGGGACCACCGTGCAACTCGCCGTCCGCGGCGACCCCCTCGAACTGCCCCTGCCCCTGCGCCGCGCGCTTCTCGACCCGGTCATCGCCGCGCTGGCCGCCGCCGGGCAGACGGCCCGCGTCACCGTGGTCCGCGGCGGGGATCAGGTGCGGGTGGGCGTCGTGGTGGACGCGCTGCGGGACCAGTTGCCCGAGCCGACGGCGAACGGGATCCGGGTACGCACGGTCCACGCCGAGGACCGTCTCCTCGTGGAGGCCGCGTGCCGGATCACAGCTCGTCCAGAGCTATCAGACCGTCCTGAACCGCCCTGGCCACCAGCTTGGCCTTCGTGGTCGCCGGCCGGCCGGCGTTCGCGTACTTGATGCGCACCCGGTCCAGATAGGTGTTCACCGTGCGCTCCGAGATCCCCAGGCTCTGGGCGACCACTGCCTTCGACTCGGACTGGAACCACTCCACCAGCACCTCCACCTCCCGTACGGACAGCACGGGGCGGCTCTGCCGGGTGTCGCTGCCGAACGCGCCGGCCAGCGATGGGGGGGTATAGGGGATGTCCTCGGCGGCGGCCCGGATCGCCTTGACCAGGTGCCGCTGCCCCTCCGCCTTGGTGATGTAGGTGGCCGAGCCCAGATCCATGCAGGTCAACGCCGCATCCTGGCTGTCCCGCATGGTGTAGACGACGACCTTGCGCTCCTGGGCCACGAGCTCCTGCAACTCGTCGTACGCGGGCCGCCCGTTCTCCAGCAACAGATCCATGACCACGACATCCGCCCCCCGGCCCGGACCATGGAGGGCCACCGACACGCTCGCCCCCTCGGCGACCACGCTGATCGGTACGTCGGCTGCGGCACACCACGCCGAGATGCCCGCGCGCACCACGGGATGATCATCGACCAACACGACGCTGAGGGAAATCCCTAACTCCACACCCACCCACCCATTCGTGAGAGAACCTGTACAACGAGTAGACAAACTGACGTGCCTTGAGTTTTGTGGAATGGACCTGCTTGCTGTGATGCTTCACGTCATGCTTGAGGTTCCCGTGCAATCGGAGCCGATCCTGCTCAAAGGCTCCCCGGGTTTCACACCTCGGATGCGGAAGTGCGGCGAAAGATTCCGTTAATGAACGCATGTTCGACAAAGTGAACATATGTCCGGGTCGCGTGGGTGGGTGGAAGGTCGATCTGTGCGTAGCGGGATGAAATTGCCCATAAGCTCCGCAGCCCGGAAGGGATGCAGCGTATGAGCGCGACACGCGACACGCGGCACGGCACGAGGCATGGGTGAGGGCGTCCTGGACGCCGTGGGCCCGGACGGGAACGGGCAGGTGGTGCGGCCGCCGGTGCTGGGCGGGCTGCTGGCCACGACCGGTCGCCGGGCTGGAGCCGGCGCGCGGCGACGTGAGCATGTCCACGTTCATGGGCGTCCACTCGGTCCTGGCCATGGCGGCCTGATACCGGTGCATCGCCACCGCGGGCCGTCCCCGGGGTCCGCCGCCGACCCGTCAGCCGATGGGTTCCGGCATGGGGCGCACGTCGTAGGCGAGGCGGATGGTGTCGCCGGTGGCGGGGTCGCCCAGTTCCACGCGCCAGGCGTCGGCGAACTGGTCGACACCCGGGGCCATGGGGATGGTGCCGGAGATGAGGACGGTGCCTGGGGTGAGGGCGTCGCGGGAGCGCAGGACGTCGACCCAGTAGGCCGGGGTGAGAAGTTCGCCGAGGGTGCCGTGCTGGATCTCGGTCTCGGTGCCGTCGTGGGTGACCCAGGCGCGCAGGGTGAGGTCGTCCAGGCGTGGTTCGACGTCGGCGAGCCGCCAGGCGCGGCGGGCGAGGACGTCGGGGCCGGCGTTCTTGCTCCAGGCCACACCGTGCACCTCGAGGTCGCGGTCGGTGTGGTCGCAGGCGGCCGTGAGCAGCAGCTCGCCGTCGCCGGCCACGACGAGCGCCCACTCGGCCTCGCCGGAGGTGCGCCGGTGCTGGACCGCGACGCGGTCGATCTGCTGGGCGAGGTAGGGGGCGACGGGGTAGAGGGTCGGGGTCACGGAGGGGGTGGGCACGCCGAGCTCGGCGAGTTCGGCGATGTGCGCGGCGACGTCGTCCTGGCTGCGCCCGGCGTACCCGGCGTTGAGGACCTGGACGATGTCGATCTCGCGCGTCGATCCGTCCGGCAGTTCGAAGGTCAGCTCGGCCATGAGGGCACTCCCAGAGTTCGGGTGACGGTCCGCGGTGGTGGATTTCTCCGCGGTTAACTTCTTGCGCAGGGCTTGCGCATACGACCTGTATACAAGAAGTATGCCGGAAGGTCGATGTCTCCGAGCAAGGATGGGCACCATGCACGACACCACCAAGGACGGTCCGAGGGCCTCCGAGAGGCGCTCCGGCGTCCGCCGGGCCTTCGTCGCGAGCCTGACCGGCACAGCCCTGGAGTGGTACGACTTCGCCGTCTACTCCGCCGCGGCGGCCCTGGTCTTCGGCGATCTCTTCTTCCCTTCGGAGGACCCACTCACCGGCACGCTGCTGGCCTTCTCCACGTACGCGGTTGGCTACCTCTCGCGCCCGCTGGGCGGGGTCGTCTTCGGCCGACTCGGCGATGTGATCGGCCGCAAGAAGGTGCTGATCGCCACACTGGTCCTGATCGGCGTGGCCACCTTCCTGATCGGCGTCCTGCCCACGTACTCCACGATCGGGGTCGCCGCCCCGATCGCCCTGGTCGTGCTGCGGTTCGCGCAGGGCGTGGGCGTCGGCGGCGAGTGGGGCGGTGCGGTGCTGCTGTCCAGCGAGTTCGGAGACCCGCGCCGCCGCGGCTTCTACGCCTCCGCCGCGCAGGTGGGCCCGCCGGCGGGCAACCTCCTGGCCAACGGCGTCCTGGCCGCCCTCGGCGCGCTGCTGACCGAGGCGCAGTTCGAGGCATGGGGCTGGCGGGTGGCCTTCCTGCTCTCCGGCGCCCTCGTCGCCTTCGGCCTGTGGATCAGGGCGAAGCTGGAGGAGACCCCCGTCTTCAAGGCGATGGAGGCCGAGCAGTCCCGGCCCGAGGCGCCGATCCGCGAAGTCCTCACCACCCAGCCCCGCGCCCTGCTCGCCGCGATCCTCTGTCGCGTCGGCCCCGACGTGCTGTACGCCATGTTCACCGTCTTCGTCCTGACGTACGCCACCGGGGAACTGGGCATGTCGCGCGGTTCCGCCCTCGCGGCCGTCCTCATCGGCTCCTCGCTGCAGGTCTTCCTGATGCCACTGGCCGGTGCCGTCTCCGACCGGATCAACCGTCGCGTGCTGTACGGCTGTGCCGCGGTGGCCGCCGGTGTGTGGCCGTTCCTGTTCTTCCCGATGATCGGCGGCGGCAGCTGGATCCCGCTGGCGCTCGGCGTCGTGGTGGGCCTCGTGATCCACTGCTTCCTGTACGGGCCGCAGGCCGCCTTCATCGCCGAGCAGTTCTCGCCCCGGCTGCGCTACACCGGCTCATCGCTGGCGTACACCCTGGCCGGCATCATCGGCGGCGCCGTCGCCCCGCTGCTGTTCACCACCCTGCTGAGCGCCTACGGCAGCTGGCTGCCGCTGGCCCTCTACATCGCCGTCGCCGCGGCCGTCTCCCTAGCGGGGGTGTTCCTGGGCCGCGATCCCGACGCCGCCGTCGACGAGGACGCCCTGCTCGCCACACCGGCCGCGCAGGCCACGCCGGACGCCGTCCGACGTACTGCCGTCTGACCGCCTGCCGCCCGACCCACTGCCGTCCGACCCACTGAGGAGGAAGTATGCGGATCGCCCTGAGCCAGCTCACCACCGGCCCGGATCCGGGGAAGAACCTGCGGCTCATCGAGGAATGGGCACAGCGCGCCGCGGACGCCGGAGCCCGTGTCGTCGTCTTCCCCGAGGCCTCGATGGCCTGCTTCGGCACCCCACTGGCACCGCTCGCCGAACCCCTGCACGGACCGTGGGCCGACGGAGTACGGGAGATCGCCAGGGCCACCGGCACCGTCATCGTGGCCGGTATGTTCACCCCGGCAGACGGCGGCAAGGTGACCAACACCCTGCTGGCCACCGGCCCCGGCGTCGAGACGTCGTACGACAAGATCCACCTCTACGACGCCTTCGGCTACCGTGAGTCCGACACCGTCGCCGCGGGCTCGCGGACCACCGTCATGGATGTGGACGGCGTACGGCTGGGGCTGGCCACCTGCTACGACGTCCGCTTCCCAGAGCTGTTCCGGGCACATGCCGACGCCGGGGCGTCCGCGACACTGCTGGCGGCCTCCTGGGGAGCCGGGCCCGGCAAGCTCGACCAGTGGGAGCTGCTGGTGCGGGCACGGGCCCTGGACGCCACCCTCTGGCTGGCCGCCGTCGACCAGGCCGACCCCGGCACCGCCCCGGGAAGCGCGCCGACCGGTATCGGGCACAGCCGGATCGTCGGCCCCGACGGAACCGTGCGGCACGCCCTGGACGCCGAACCGGATCTGCTGGTCGCCGACCTCGGCATCGACGAGGTCACGGCCGTACGGAAGAACACATCGGTGCTGGCCAACAGGCGGCCGGAGGTATGGCAGTGAGCAAGCCGGAGCTGGAATTCCACCTGCCCGCCGGGCCGTGGACCACTACCGCGGAGACCGGTCCGGGCGTACGGGAACGCGTGCTGGCCGACGACCCCGACGGCGGCGGCCGGACCGTTCTGGTCCACTGGGCGCCCGGCACCGACACCTCGGCGCAGGGCGTGACACGCCACGACTTCTGGGAGGAGGTCTACCTCGTCGACGGGGCGCTGCACGACCTGACGCTCGGCGAGACCTTCACGGCGGGCATGTACGCCTGCCGCCCGCCCGGTATGCCGCACGGCCCGTGGACCTCCGAGAACGGCGTCACGATGCTCGTGATCACCTATCCCGGACCACCGGTATCCCGGACCACCGGCTAGTAGCCCTCGAGCAGCACCGTGAGCGTCGACTGCAGGTGATGGTCGATGGCGGCGCACGCCTGCCCGGCGTCACCGGCGGCAAGGGCGTCCACGATGGCCCGGTGCTCCTTCAGCACCGCCTCCTGTCGCCCTTGCTGGTTGAACACGGCCACAACCCCGGCCCGGACCTGGCGGCTGCGCAAGCCTTCGTAGTGCCGGTCCAGCAACGTGTTTCCCACGGCCGACACCAGCGCCGCGTGGAACTGGTGGTCCACCGCGATGAACTCCCGGGCCTGGCCGGGCCCGGTGAGTTCATCCTGCCGCTCCAGCAGCGACCGCAGCTCCTGCACCGGCACCCGTCCGGCGGTGACGAGCTGCTGCGCGGCATATCGCTCCACGATGCCCCGCAGCTCCATCAGCTCCCTGATGTCCCGCCCCGTCAGCGGCGACACCCGGGCGCCCCGCTTGGGCACGAGTTCGACCAGGTCCTCGGCGGCGAGCAGGAGCAGCGCTTCCCGGATGGGGGTGCGGGAGACCCCGATCCGGTCGGCGATCTCCTGCTCGGACAGGAACGCCCCCTGCATGCTGGGATCGGTCAGAACCGTGTCCTTCAGATACGCGTACGCCGTCTCCCGACCGGACGCCACCGCAACCCCCAGAAGCTCGCATACATAGCGTATACAGACGCTACCACGCGGGCCGGCGATGTCCGTCGCGCAAGGGCCCGCGGTGAGAGCGGCTGTGTTCAGGGGGACCCCGAACTCGGTCAGCACGGCACGGTCGGCGTGGCCGCGCAGCCCTTGAGAATCGCGGTGAACTTCGTATACGCGGTCGCGTAGTCGTCCGATGTCGATAATCCGACGGGGAGTGTTCGGACCGGTGATGGAGTTGTCACGGTGGTCCGGCCAGTTCACTCCGTGGAACTGGCCGGTACCGGAGGCTGCCGCCGGGGCGGCATGCGCAACGCCGCTGCCCACCACCCCGTACGGCATCAGAGCCACGACTCCCGCGCGGGGTCAGTCGGCACCACGCCGTCCGGAAGCGGAAGGAGCCGGTGGCCGGGCTGCGTTCGGGGCGTGCCGGGCCAGACGCCGCTCGACGGATGCCCAGGTGTCTCAGGTGACGGAAGAAGTGTGACTCTCTGGTGTCCACGCGGGTGTTTCCGAGTCGGGCGGCGAGTTGCCGTTCATGGCTCGTTCATGGCTATCCCAGGGCCGCGACCCAGGAAGTTCCGTTGCTGGTGGCGTCGCCCCGAAGGCGGTCACGGGCGGCGGTGTCGCCGTACAGGCCCCAGCGGAACCAGTCCAGGAAGGTGTTCTCGGTCTGGGCGTAGTACGGGTATTGCGGAGTCAGGAACGAGCCGTGGTCGGCACCGTTCTGAGTGAGGAACGCCTTCGGCGCGGGGAGTTCGTTGTACGCCTGCCGCGCCGAGTTGATGTTGCAGGTCCCGTCGTTGCTGCCGTGGATGAACAGCACCTTGGCGTGGAGGCCGGCGGGGTTGCCCATGTCCACGCAGGCGACCGGGACGGCGGCGACGATGCGGTTGTCCGGCCAGGCGGTGAGCAGGCCGTGGGTGGTCATACCGCCCATCGAGTGGCCGGATACCCCGACACCGGCCTGGGTGTCGATGTGTCCGGCGAATGGGCTGCCCGAGGCGCTGTTCAGCGCCAGTGTCCGGGTGAGGACCTCGGAGACGTCTTTCGACCAGTTGCCGTTGTAGACGCTGCCGATGTTGCTGTTGTCGGAGAACGAGGGAGCGGGGCAGATGAAGCCGGCGGCGGCCAGGTCGTGGGTCTGCGAGGAGTAGCAGTCGGAGTTGCACCCCATGCCGTGGCTCCACTCGGCGATGGGGAAGACGCCGCTTGCGATGGGGGCGTCCGGGATGGGGTTGCCGCCCGGGTTGCCGGTGGCGGCCGGGTAGAAGATCTTGGTGAGGAGCTGGCGTCCGCCGCGGGACCAGTTGAACTGCCGTACCCCGATGGCGAACTTCTGGGTGGGCGCCTGCCGCGGGGAGGCCGTCGGGGGTGCCAGGGTGCCGGCGACCGCTGTGCCGCCGAGCGCGGACAAGCCCACGCCCGCCGCTGCGGCCGTGCCGAGGAAGGTACGCCGTCGTATCGACATCGATGACTCCTGGTTGTGGATGAGGGGGGTGATGTGGTTGCCGGGCTCAGTCGCCTGAGCCTGTGAGCGATCACTCGCTGTCGTACGGGCCGGGCTGCGGCTCCGGCCCGAAAACGGATGCCGCTCCTGTCCCGCGGCGGATGGGCAGCACCTTGGCGGCGCTACTTCGAAGCTGTCGCGGCAAAGGCGGCGGTGAACCGCCACCAATTCATGTTGAGGAGATAGCCACTGCCACCGGTGAACCTCAGATACAGGTCCCGGGTGCCCGTCGCGCCGCTGACCGGGCAGGACACCGTCGTCCAGGTCTGCCACCCACCGGTGTTCGGCACACTGCACCGGCCCGCCACCGTCCCGCTGGGGCCGCCCAGGCGCAGTTCGACGGCGCTGCCGTCGACCGCCGAGGCCACACGTGCCGTGAAGGACGACGCACCCGCACCGAACCCGACGCCCTTGACCTTGATGTAGTCGCCGTTGTCGATGTATCCGACGTTCAGCCCTCCCTCGCCGGACGGTTCGGTCTCGACTCCGGACTCCCAGGCGATCGTCTCGGCTTCCTGACGTGTGTACGGATCGAGCGTGCCGACCTGAGGCGTCCCGGCGTTGCTCATGTTGATCGTCGGGATCGTGCCATCGGACTTGTAGGAGAACTTCTCAACCGCGACGGAGCGCGTGAAGCCGCCCCCGCCCGGGAGGGCGCCGTTGTGGTAGAAGAAGTATGAACTTCCCTTGAAGTCGGTGATCCCCGGGTGATTGGTGAAGCTGCCACCTTGCGTGGGCATGACCGTGCCTCTGTAGGTCCACGGCCCGGTCGGGCCAGGGGCGGTCGAATAGGCGATGAACTCCGAGCAGCACTTGGCCGCGAAGACGATGTAGTACAGGCCGTTGCGCTTGTAGACCCAGGGGCCTTCTTCGAACAGGGTGGGCCGATTGGCGTCTCCCGTACGGGTACCGAAGCCCGCGGTGGTGAGCGGGATCTTGGTGGGGCTGCCCGAGTAGGAGGTCATGTCTGCGTTCAGCTTGACGTACCACAGGTCCGGGTTGCCCCAGTACAGGTATGCCTGGCCGTCATCGTCAATGAAGACCGTCGGGTCGAACTGGCCGTTCTCCACCAGCGGATGACCGAGGGCGTCGCGGAACGGCCCAGTGGGGCTGTCGGCCACCGCCACGCCGATGGCCATCCGGCCGGTCGAGCGGTTCGTCACCGGCACGTACCAGTAGAACTTGCCGTTGCGGTAGACGGCCTGTCCCGCCCAGGCGTTGGTGGATGCCCAGCTGAAGGAGGTCAGGGCGAGCGGGGAGCCGTGATCGGTCCAGTTGACCATGTCGTCGGAGGACCACACCCGCCATTCCTTCATGGTGTAGTTGGTGGAGTTGTCCTCGTCGTGCCCGGTGTAGAGGTAGACCCGGCCGTTGTGGACCAGCGGCGCGGGATCGGCGGTGTAGATGGTCTGCACGATCGGGTTGTCCGCCCTTGCCGCGGTGGGCTGGACGACGGCGGGGACGGCGAAGGCCAGCATGAACCCCACCACCCAGGTGACTGCTCGTCCGAGTCTCCTGCTGGTCGAGAGCGGTAACGCTGGCGAAAGCGGTCGGGCGTAGGTCATCGTCGGCTCCAGAGGCACTGGTTGGCGCAGAGGATCGACAGCCGAGAGGGTCCCCGCCGCGACCAGGACGAGGGCGGCGGCCGGCTCCGAGTCGGAACGAGCTGGTCAGCGGTAGCCGGCGGCGACCACGTTGGCCTGGACGGCGTTCTCTGTCTGGTCGGACGGATAGCCCGCGACCATGGCGCCCTCGTAGAAGGTGCCGGCGCTGAGGTTGGCGCCGCCGCCGGGCTTGCAGCAGTCGCCCCCGCTGCCCAGGACGATGGCGCCCTGCTTCTTCATGGGGCTGTAACCGCTGGGCAGGGTGCCGTCCCAAAGGGTGGTCAGGCTGCCGGACTGGGCGTCGCTGCCCTTGATGGCGAAGCGGGAAGTGCCGTTGTTCTTCAGGGTGGCGGTGACAAACTTGCTGGTGAAGGCCCGCTGCTTGGGGTTCCAGGACTGGCTTCCACCCGGGTACAGACCCCATTCGAGGTCCGCCTGGACCCACGGGCCGCTGCCGGAACATCCGCCGAACCAGCACGAGGTGCTGAAGTTGATGGCGTCCATGGCACCGGCGGCATCCGCCTTCCGCGTGGTCTCGCTGTTGCCGTAGTCGAAGCAGCAGCCGTTGTTGACGTGCTTGCCGCTCGTCACCATGTACATGCCCTCGGGGCTGCTGCCAGTGGGGATGCCGGTGGCGTGGCCGTCGCGCCAGTAACTGTTGCCGGGGTTGATGTACAGGGAATAGGCCTTGCTGCCGCCGGCCGTCAGGGATTCGGAAGTCGCCTTCGCGGGGCTGCTCTGAGTGGAGCCGGGGACCTGGCTGGACCCTTGGTACCACAGGTGGTTGCCGCGTCCGGACTGGTCGTAGACGACGGTTATCACGCAGGTGGCGCCGGAACAGAACGAGTCCTGGGCAGCAGCGTTGGCGACGCCACCGGCGCCGAGGACGCCGATGTCCCGGGTGGCGTTGTCCGACGAACGCCTGACCTGGTACAGGTTGCCCCCATAGGATCCGTAGAGCGCGCGGACCGTACTGTGCGCGGCCACACACGGGGTTCCACCCGAGGCGTAGATGTCGCACGGCCCGGTGCCGGCTGCCGACGCCGACACCGGCCAGGTGGCCACGGTCGCCAGCACTGCGATCGACATCAGCGCCGAGCGTGCGGCAACACCCACGGGCGAATGCCGCCTGCGGCGCTGTGGCGCGGACGGGGATGCTGACGAAGGCTGCATGGCTCTCCTCCTGGAGGGACGTGTCGACGATGGCGCGGTGAGCGGCCACGTCGCGGACACTGTCAGACCATGCACATGACAAGACGACCGTCTGTGCGCGTGTCTGCGGAGCCCACGAGCAGCGTGATATTCGAGATCTCGAACATTGGTCGTACTCTCGGATAGGCAGGATCGTAGAGCGGCCCTGAGGTTTGTCAACCCTTTCGGTGACGAGAGGGATGGCGACCCGCCGGCCGCGACCGGTCGGCCAGGTCAGCCGAAGACCCGGCGCTGGATCTCACGCCGGTAGTCCTCGAGGGTGTTGTCAAGATGGGTCATGGCGGCCCGAGCCGCCGCCTCCGGATCGCCGTCCCTGATGGCCCGGCAGATCGCGGCGTGTTCCTCCACGGCTTCCGCGGCATGGCCGCCGACCGTGCCGTGCAGTCCGATCGTGCTGGACTGGCGCTGCAGCCGGCGCGCCTCGCGTACCGCCGCGACGAGGAACGGGTTGTGTGAGGCGGTGGCGATGCCGATGTGGAAGTCGTCGTCACCGCGGTCGAACAACGCCCGCTGCCTCGTCACATACCCCTCCCGGCACATCTCTTCCGCGGCCTCGATG
This sequence comes from Streptomyces sp. NPDC059679, assembly GCF_042734105.1. NCBI lineage: Bacteria > Bacillati > Actinomycetota > Actinomycetes > Kitasatosporales > Streptomycetaceae > Streptomyces > Streptomyces sp. NPDC059679. The sequence continues at coordinate 102,961 of NZ_JBHWES010000039.1, forward strand.
GCACGCAACTCGGCAGGTGTCGCCCGGGTGGCGGCCAACCGGCTTGCTGCGGCTTCCTGTACTCGCCGGAACTCGAAGAGCTGGTAGACGTGCTCCAGGTCGGTCGGCAGGAAGGGGCTTCCCCAGCGCGAGGAGCCCAGCAGGCCCTCGTCGTCCGACACATAGAGGCCGCGCCCCTTCTGCACGCGCACCCGCCCGATCGCAGAGAGGATCTTCACCGCCTCCCGCACCACCGTGCGGCTCGTGCCCAGGCGGGAGGCCAACTCGTTCTCCGTCGGCATCCGGTCGCCCGGATGCAACTGCAACTCGGCGATGAGCTGGAGGATCTGCTCGGCCACGAGCTCGTACCCGGGGCGGTAGGCGCTCGTCGACTCGGCATGGCGCCGCGGCGAGGGCGTCATGTGGCCGGTCGCCGGTACGGGCTTCCCGTCCAACCGCTTACCTCCTCCAGAGCAGGGGGCATATGCCCGCTGATCAGCCGCGCCCCATCCTTCAAGAGCATATACCTGGCCATATTCGCCACATTCGAAAAATGTATCCGATCTATTCGCGGAGACGGCGGAGCGAATTATCCGCAAATGAGGCAGTAAAGCTGCATCGTCAAGTCGTCGGCGCCGAAGAATATTGGAAATAGGCTTACTCATCCCGTTGACTGCGCCCTATACGGGCAGTTTTTATGTGTGACCAAGTCGACGTTCTGTCCGCAGTACTCCGGGAGGCCCGTACGCCCCTGCCCCGGACTGGGTCACGGGCCCGGGCAGGAGCAGCAGCGTCCGCCTGCCGGGCCACGTTCTTCCGCCGGCCGACACGAACACTGAGTGGAGTCGCTCATGACAGCGAAGGTCCGCGCGGTCGGCGCCAGGAGATATCCAACGGTCGGGGTCGATTCCTCCCGGTCGGCTCCGCGGGTGACGCCTTCACTCCGGAGCTCCACCTGTGGGTGGGCAAGCGCGGGACCACCTGGACACCCTGGCGCCGGTCACTCCAGGGCTGACCGCGGGCAAGGGCAGGGCATCGTCTCAAGGCTGTCGGCCCGGGAGGACGTGATCGTCAACTACGCAAACGCCGACGGGTGCAAGGCGACCCGGTGAGCGGGCCGACCACGGGAGCCGACCGCTTGGCGCACCCCTGACACACAGAACTTCCCGACGGCCGCAAGAAACTTCCGGTTCTCCCCCACCGTCGATGTCCTGTTCGTCGTGGGACTGGCGCTGTCGCCGCACCGGCTGGCGCCCGCACGGCGTGGGCGTTCCCCAGCCAGCCCACTGTCACCTCACCTTCTCACCCCCGAGGATGCTCATGTTCCGCCAACCAGGAAAGGCACTGGTCGCCCTCACCGCGGCCCTCACGGCCTTCACCGGGGCCGCGCTGTCCACGGCCCACGCGGACGCCGGGACCGCGGACATCGCCAGGATCGTCGTGGCGCACGGAGGCAATGATCGCAACGCCGGCACGGCTGACCACCCCGTTGCCACCCTTGCCAGGGCGCGGCAACTCGCCCGGTCCCTGTCCGGTACGTCCGACGTGGTCGTGGAGCTGACGGGCGGCACTTACCGCCTGACGGAACCATTGCGGCTCACCGGCGCCGACTCGGGGCGCAACGGCCACACCGTCACCTGGCGGGGGCGGTCCGGGCAGACCCCCGTTCTGTCCGGCGCGCTGCGGGTGACCGACTGGAAAGTCCATGACGCCGCGGCGAACATCTACGCCGCACCAGTACCCAAGGGAGCGGATTCGCGCCAGCTCTACGTCGACGGCGCCAGCGCACCCCGCGCCTCGATCACGATCTCGCGCAACGACGTCCGGGTCACCAAGTCCGGGCTGACCATCGTCAATCCTGCCCTGAACTACCTCTCCTCATTGCCCCGGCAGAACCGGATCGAGGTGGAGAGCCAGAACTCCTTCACCGACCGCTTCGCACCCGTCCAGAGCATCGACGGCACCACCATCACGATGCAGCAGCCGGCGTGGAACAACAACAACTGGGGCTACGACACCCTCGCCAAGCCCTTCGCCGGCGGCACCCTCATGCTCCAGAACTCCTACTCCTTCCTCAAAACGGCCGGGCAGTGGTACCTCGACGGGGACGCCGGCCAGCTCTACTACAAGGCACCGGCCGGCAAGAACCCCGCCGACAGCGACGTCGAGTTGCCACAGCTCACCTCGCTGATGCAGATCGGCGGCACCTACGACAACCCGGCCCACGACATCACCATCCAGCACATCCGCTTCGAGTACTCCACCTGGCTCCAGCCGGGCACCTCGATCGGCTACGCCAACCAGCAGAACGGGACCTTCCTCGCGGCTGCCCATCAGCAACCGAACGACTTCCTCACTTCGTGCCAGTCCGGCTGCCCGCTGTTCGAGGCGGCGCGTAACAGCTGGCACCAGATCCCCGCGGCCGTACAGGTCTCGGCCGCGCGCGGCATCACCTTCACCGACAACACCTTCACCCATCTCGGCCAGGTAGGTCTCGGCATAGGCAACGACGCCAACGCCCACGCCTCCGGCGTCGGTCTGGGCGCGTCGAACATCACCGTCCACCACAACACCTTCGCCGACGATGCCGGCGCCGGCATCGTGGCCGGCGGCGTGCAGCCCGACGCCCACCACCCGTCCAACCCCGCGATGGTCAACAAGGACATCACGATCAAGAACAACCTGGTGACCAGGGTCGCCGAAGACTACAAGGACATGTCCGGCATTCTGTCCACCTACGTCACCCACGCGGTCATCGAGCACAACGAGGTTTCCGACCTCGCCTACGACGGTATCGACGTCGGCTGGGGCTGGGGCTGGGGAGCCAACGACCCCGGCGGCAGCACGGACTACAGGAACCGGGGCCTGTACAACTACCAACCGGTCTACCGCACACCGACCACGTTGTCCGACAACTCCGTGCGATACAACCTCATCCACGGCACCAAGAAGGTCTTCCACGACGGCGGCAGCCTGTACAACCTGTCAGCGAGCCCCCGCACCGTCATCGAGGGCAACTACATCTACGACAACCGCAACACCGTCGGCCTCTACCTGGACGAGGGCTCACGCTATGTGAAACTGTCGCACAACGTGATCCGGGACTCCGGGGTGTGGGCCTTCACCAACGCCAGTTCCACCAACAACACCAACGACAGCACTTTCGCGGAGAACTGGTACAACACCGGCGCGACCCAAGTGGCGACCGGCTCACCACACAACAACGTCCTGAGCGGAAACATCCAGGTGAGCGGCGGCAACTGGCCGACGGCCGCACGACAGGTCATGGACCAGGCCGGCATCGAGCCCGGCCTACGGTCCTCCATCGTCCGCTGAGGACAGGGTCTGTCCCGCCCAGCGAGGCCCGCGTCAGCTCGACCAGGAATCTGGCCGCTGTGGTGCGCCGGGCAGAGCCTGTAGGCCATCAGTACGTAGTACGTGTCCGAGGGGTGACACGCACCATACGTACACGCCCGTCTTGTGCGGAGAGCTGCACCTGCCGTAGCCACACGTTCAAGTCCTCGGCAATGCCCAGACGATCTCTGCGAGCGGGGCATCCGGCCCCGCTCCGGATCAACGGCCACACCGGGCCAGCCGCGTCACCGACCTCCCCGGCCAGAACACTCAGGTCCGCCGGGGACCGGCCGGTGGCCCGGCCACGGGGCGGGGTTCAGGCCACGTAGTGGCGCCGTTCCAGCGTTTCGCGACGCGCTGCCGCTCAGGGGCGAGCGGTGCGCGAGGAGGAGATCCCGCGCAACCTCGCCCGTAACGTCCGCACCGGCATACCGCTACGCGGCTCCTGGAACAGGGCGTCGAACTCGTCGTGATCAAGGAACTCCTCGGCCACGCCCACATCGGCGTCACCGGCACCGTCTACGCCCACGTCCGACTCCGCTTCCGGCGCGACGCCATCGACCTCGGCGCCGCGTTCGTCGGCCCTGAGACCACCGAGACGGTACGCTCCGACGGCGATGAACCGCTTCTGTGCGCCGCTGGCGTCCGCTGAAGTTGCCGTCAACTACTGCCGTCAAACACCAGATCAGCCCCGCCAAGCACAGCTCGGCGGGACTGATCTTTGCCACTGCATGGTCCTTCTCATGGTGCATCCGGGTCGAATCGGATATCAAATCCCATGCGGCCCGTAAGCATCAACGCTATGGAACCCGATACTTGAGATCCATCAGAAAGAACCGAAGAACCGGTCCCACCAACTCGGCTCCCCAGAGCCGTGGAAACGTAGAAGAGTGGATCCGTCATAGCGACTTGTGAGAAGTTCTTCCGGAATCGTGACGTACCCCGATCCAGCAAGAGCTTGCTCTACCTTCTCAAGGTCACTCGCGTCGAGCTCGCCTTCAGCGCGCGCTTCATCCGTACCCAAGAAGGCGCCAGGGTTATCGGCCGCCACCATTGCCACTGGCTTGAACTTGCTCACCAGGACAACGATCCTCGTCCCGCAAACTGTGGCTTCCCCTGGCACTTCGATTCGTCCGTACTGAGCGGAGTCCTGGATGTCTCGATCGATCTCACAAGACGTCGAGAAGCGAGAACCTACCTGCACAGCCAGACGGCTGAATGAAGCTGCAGCATCTGCTGCATTATAGTTGGCCGGCGCTTCTGGCCATTCGGGATCATCCAGACGATGCAACATTTTCATCAGACTCGCATCTCTCTCCATGATCCTCCAATCATCGCAGATGCCACACACGGATCGATTGAACTATTTCCTCAGTGCGGGAACGCAGTGAGCACCTTTCCAGTGAGAGGTTCGTAACGCACCAGAATTGTCACCCCTCCCACGGTCCCGATCACATTTTGAACCGCAGGTTCGCCCTTCCTGGTCTTCAGGGTTCTCTCGGCATGTACAGCAGATCCCTTGTACCAGGTCCTTTGGCTATTTGGACTCGTCACCACGTCAGCGACAGCATCCAGAATCCGGTCATCGGACCACCCCTTCGGGAAAGCGTCCTTACCCGCCGCCCCCGGGTACCTGTGGCCATCAAGGATGTGATCCGACCTCTCGTCACCGATCAGCTCCCGGCCAATTCCACAGCCGCCATTGCTGTTGTGAACCAGGACCGGTGTCTGTCCAGCGAGCACATAGAGGTCATCTCATTTGGCGAGTCTGTGGTAGCAGATGAGGGTGCAGGCGATGCTGGTGAAGGCCAAGAAGTGGACGGCCTTGCGTTCGTAGCGGCGGTGCAGACGGCGGCATCCGGCGAGCCAGGCCATCGTGCGTTCGATGGTCCAACGATGCCGCCCCAGCCGCTTGGAGGACTCGATGCCTTTGCGGGCGATGCGGTGCCGGATGCCGCGCCGACGTAACCATCGGCGCAGGTGGTCGTAGTCGTAGCCCTTGTCGCCGTGGAGCTTGGCCGGCCGTCGTCGGCGCGGACCGCGACGGGAGCGGATGGGCGGGATACCGCGCACGAGTGGCTCGAGGGCCTGGCTGTCGTGCAAGTTGGCGCCCGAGATGCCGATGGAGACGGGCAATCCGGTCCGCTCAGTGATCAAGTGGATCTTCGAGCCCTTCTTGCCCCGATCCACAGGATTCGGGCCCGTCAGGTCCCCCCTTTCAGGGCCCGCATGTTCACGGAGTCGATCGCACACCGCGACCAGTCCAGCTCGCCGCGCGAACCGAGCTCGTCCAGGACCAGGCGATGCAGCTTCGCCCACACGCGGGCCTTCGACCACTCCATAAACCGGCGGTGAGCGGTGGCACCAGACGGGCCGAACACCGGAGGGACCTGCGCCCACGTGCAACCCGTGGTCGCCACGAAGATGATCGCGGCCAGCACCTCACGATCTCCGTACCGACGCCGGCCACCACCCTGCGGGCGGGTCGGCACCTCCGGAACCACCCGCTGGAACAACTCCCACAGCCCGTCCGGCACCAGACGTTCGACCATCAACACACAGCCAGGCTACCGGTACTCCCAAATGAGATGACCTCTAAGACCGTGTCCTATGTGGTGAGGCGGACGAGGCGCTTGTAGCAGCAGATGGCGGCGGCGAGTCCGAGAAAGGCCAGGTAGTTGCGGGGATGACGC
>NZ_JBHWES010000040.1:0-35405 GCF_042734105.1 Streptomyces sp. NPDC059679
CGTGCCCGCCGCGCCCTACGCGGGGGTTGGGTTGTGTTGGGGACTCCCACACGCCGTAGCGTCGGCGTGTCGCTGTCCCATACTCACCGCAAACTCACGTGGGGAGCTCGATGGTGAACGTCGTGCCGACCCCGACCGCGCTCTCCACCCCGATCATCCCCTGATGGTCCTTCACGATCTGGCGGGCGATGGACAGCCCGAGCCCGCTACCGCCGGTGGCCCTCCCCCGCGCGGCGTCGGCCCGCCAGAAGCGGTCGAAGACGTGCGGCAGATGCTCGGCGGGGATGCCGTGCCCGGTGTCGCCGACCTGGACCACGGCCCGCGCGCCGCGGCGCGCCAGGGACAGCCGAACGGTGCCGCCGGGCCCGGTGGCCCGTACGGCGTTGCTCACCAGATTGCCGATGGCCTGCCGCAGCCGGTCCGCGTCGGCGTGCGCGTACACGGGGTCGCCGCCCGGCGTCTCGACGGTGAGGGCGACCCTGGCCCGTTCGGCCTGGGCCCGGTGGGCGGTGCGGCAGGTCTCCAGCAGTTCGCCCAGATCGATGTGGTCGCGGTGGTAGCTGAGCGCGCCCGCCTCGGCGAGCGCCAGGTCCCGCAGGTCGTCGACGATCCGCTGCTGGAGCAGGACCTCCTCGTGGAGCGAGTCCAACAGCTCGGGTTCCGGGTCGACGACCCCGTCGCGCAGCGCCTCCAGATAGCCGCGCAGATTGGCCAGCGGGGTGCGCAGTTCGTGGGCGACGTCGCCGACGAGCCGGCGCTGACGCTCCTCGCTGTCCTGCAGCGACGCGGCCATGCGGTTGAAGGAGCGGCCGAGTTCGGCGATCTCGTCCCGGCCGGTCACGGACACCCGCCGGGCCAGGTCGCCCTCGCCGAGGCCGCGGGAGGCGGCGGTCAGGGCGCTGACGGGGCGGAGCACCGTCCGGCTGAGCAGCAGCGCGCCGAGGATGGCCGCCACCGCGACGGCTACGGCCACGGTGACCGCGGGCGCGGCGGCGAGGGCGGACGGCGGTTCGTCGAGGGCGCCGAGGCGGACCTGGAGAGGCGGCGGGGCGGCGTCGCTGATCTGCTCGGCGAAGACCCGCTGGAGGCACGGGGTGATGCCCTCGTCCGTGGCCGACAGGCAGGGCCTCGCGGCCTTGTCGTACCGGGCGTACTGCGCCGGCGCCGGCTTCGGCCGCCGGCAGGACCCGCGCGACGCCGATGTGCCGCCGCTTCCCGTCCTCCGGCCCGCCGCGTACGTCGGCACGCCGTAATCGTCGCGCCCGACCGTCACCTCGAAGCCGTTGCGGGTCAGACACGCCGCGTACGCCGTCCCGGAGCGGTATTTGGCGATCTCGGTAGAGGTGAGCTTGAACGCCGCCACCGGAACCAGCCCCTCGGGCAGCCGCAACTCGGGGCGCGGGTCGACCAGGAGCGGTGCGCCCGTGCCGGTCTTGCGGGGCTTATGGCCCATCAGCACGTCCGAGTCGGCCAGCGGCGCACCGGAGCCGGTCCTGGTGGTGGCCTGTATGCGCTGCCCGGTGCCGGCGGCCAGTTCGCGCACGGCGGACGCGACGCCGTCCCAAGTGCCGTGCCGCAGGCCGTACTGGCGCAGCTCGCCGGTGACCCGGTTGATATCAGCCCGGTCCGCGGCGGCGGTCTCGTTCGCCTGCCGCGTGGCCTGGCGCAGCGTCAGCCAGGCGGTGGCCGCGGTGGCGGCGATCACGAGCAGCATGACGAGGGCGAGTGCCCGCAGCCGGAAGCTCATCGCGCGGGGCCCGGGCTCGGCATCGGGTCCGGGCCCGGGTCGGCGTCCGAGTCCGCGCCCGGGTCGGCGTCCGAGTCCGCGCCCGGGTCGGCGTCCGAGTCCGGGCCCGGGTCGGCCAGCCGGTAGCCGCGCCCGTAGACGGTCTCCACCATGCGGGGCGCCCCCGGCCCGCGTTCCAGCTTGCGGCGCAGGTTCATCACATGCGCGTCCACGGTGCGCTCCAATACGTCCTGCTCGAAGCCGAAGACCCGGTCGATGATCTGCGCCCGGGTGAAGGCGCGCCCCGGCTCGCCCGCCAGCAGGGCCAGGATGGCGAACTCCTTACCCGTCAGCGCGATCGTCTCGCCCGCGAGCCGCACCTCGTAGCGTGCGGTGTCGATCTCCAGCGCCCCGGCCCGGATGACCGTCGGCTCCCCCGTGGTGGCCCGGGACCGCCGCAGCAGGGCCCTGACGCGGGCGGTCAGCTCCCGGGGGCTGTACGGCTTGGTCATGTAGTCGTCGGCGCCGAGGTCGAGCCCGAGGAGCATGTCCTCCTCGGTGGCGCGCGCGGTCAGCAGCAGGATCGGCACCTGGGACTCGGTGCGCAGGATGCGGCATACGTCCAGGCCGTCGACCTGCGGCAGCATCACGTCGAGCACGATGAGGTCGGGGCGGGTGGTCCTGGCCCGGTCGATCGCCGAGCGGCCGTCGTGGACGGTCTGGACGGCGTTCCCTTCCCGCTCCAGATAGATCCGGATCAGCCGCGCCTGCTTCTCGTCGTCCTCCGCGATCAGGATGCGCGCGCTCAACAGCCCCCTCAAATCCCCCTCAGCCCGTGATCATGCTCAGCCCGTGGTCAGGCTCTGTTGACGACCGCCGCCTGAGGCCGGATCGGCAGCCTGTTGACCGGGCGGCCGGACGCCGAGCGGACCGCCGCGGCCACCGCCGCCGGGGTGGTGACCACCGGCACCGCGCTGACGGCCTTCGCGCCGAAGGGGGCGACCACGTCCCGTTCCTCGACGAGTTTGACGATCCGGATGTCGGGGACGTCCACGGCCGTCGGCAGGGTGTAGCCGGTGAGGTCGGGGTGCCGGACCACGCCGCGGGAGGTGCGCAGATTCTCGGTGAGGGCCGCGCCGATGCCCTGGGCGACGCCCGCCTCGATCCGGGCCGCCAGCTGGCGGGGGTTGAGCACCCGGCCCACGTCCTGGGCGATCGTCATGTCCACCACGCGCACCGCGCCGATCTCGATGTCGACGTCGACCACCGCGCGGATCGCGCAGAAGGCCAGGCCCACGAAGGCGTCGCCCTGGCCCGTCTCGTCCAGCGGTTCGGTGGGGTGCGGGCGGCACTGCGCGGTGGCCCACAGCTCCTTGCCTTCAAGGGCCTCGTCGACGGTCGTGCTGAGCACCCCGTCGTACGAGGTGATCTTGCCGTCGGCGATGGTCAACAGCTCCGTCGACATGCCGAACTTATGCGCGAGCGGCTGCAGCAGCTGGGTGCGGACCATCTTCGCGGCCCGCTCCACCGCGCCGCCCGACACCCAGGTGTGGCGGCCGCGCGCCGCGGGCCCGGCCGGGGGCTGGTCGGTGTCGACCGGTGCGACATGCACCTCTTCGATGCCCAGGACCTCCTGGACGATCTGGCGGGCCAGGGTGGTGAAGCCCTGGCCGGTCTCGACGGCGGCGCAGATGACGGTGGCCACCGAGCCGACGACCTTGACCGTGGCCGTGGAGACCTCGTCGGCCCCCTCCGCGCCGAGCATGTGCACCATGCCCAGCGCGTAGCCGACGCCGCGCCGCACCGCGCCCGGATCGCCCGCGCCCTCGGGGCCGCCGGGCAGCAGCCACTCCTCCTCGGGGTCGTCCTTGGGGAGCGGGGGCAGCGGGGTGTCCCGTACGGCGCGCAGCAGTTCGGCGACCGGGGCCGGGCAGGTGACGGTCTGGCCGGTGGGCAGCAGATCGCCGGTCGCCATGGCGTTGCGCAGCCGGATCTCGGCCGGGTCGAGGCCCAGCTTGGCCGCCAGCTTGTCCATCTGGCCCTCGTACGCGGCGCACACCTGCATCGCGCCCTCGCCGCGGACATGGCCGGAGGGCGGGTTGTTGGTGCGCACCGCCCAGCCCTCGATGAAGGCGTGCGGTACGACGTACGGACCGCAGGCGAAGGACACCGCGGCGGCCAGCGCGTCCCCGGAGGAGTCCGCGTACGCGCCCGCGTCCAGCAGGATCTGCGCCTCGACCTTCACCAACTTGCCCTCGGCGTCGGCGTGGTGGCGGTAGCGCAGCAGGGTCGGATGGCGGTGGGCGTGGCCGAGGAAGGACTCCTCGCGGGTCGCGGCGAGCTTGACCGGGTGGCCGGTGCGCAGCGCGAGCAGGCCCAGCGGCAGCTGCATACCGGGGTCCTCGCGCTCGCCCATGGCGCCGGGCACGCCCGTGACCACGACCTTGACCCGCTCCGGCTCCAGGCCGAAGCAGGCGGCGGCCAGGTCGCGGTCGGCGTGCGGGTCGGTGGAGGCGGTGTAGATCTCCACGCCGCCGTCGGGGCGCGGCACGGCCAGGCCCGCCTCGGCGCCGATGGGCGCCGGGTCCTGACGGCCGATCCGGTACAGGCCCTCGACGATGACCTCGCCGACCACGTCCGGGTCGCCGAAGCTCAGCGGGATGTGGCGGACCAGATTGCCGTCGGGGTGCAGCGGCTCGGCCCCGAACGCCTGCTCGGGGTCGGTGACCGGCTCCAGCACCTCGTACTCGACGGCGATGGCCGCGGCGGCCAGCCGGGCGGTGTCGGGGTGGTCGGCGGCGACCGCGGCGATCGGCTCACCGTGGTGGCGGACCAGGTCCTTGGCGAAGACGGGGCGGTCGGCGACGCGGCGGCCGTGCGCGGCGTCGCCGGGCACGTCGGCGTGGGTCACCACGGCCCGTACGCCCGGCATCTGGGCGGCGGGCGTGGTGTCGATGGAGACGATACGGGCGTGCGGATGCGGGGAGCGCAGCACGGCGGCCCACAGCAGCCCCTCGGCCCACAGGTCGGCGGCGTACGGGAAGGTGCCGGAGGCCTTGGCCGCCGCGTCCGCGGGCTGCAGCGACATCCCCAGGCCGATGGTCGGCGGCTCCTTGGGCGTGAGGGGGACTCCGGCGGCGGGGGTGGCGGTGGCGGCGCCGGTGCCGTCCGCGATTCCAGTCATGCCGTCGCCCTCCCGCTGCCGCTGCCGTCGAAGCCGCCGTCGCCGGTGCCGTGTATCCCCGGCGGGCCCGCCTGATGCGGAATGCGGCCGGCGGCGTCCTGCCCGTCGTCCGCCGCCGCGGCCTCCTCCGCCTCGGCGGCGGCCGCCGCCTCCCGGCCCGCGACGACCTCGCGGACCGCGTTGACCACCCCGCGGTAGCCGGAGCAGCGGCACAGGTTGCCGCTGATCGCCTGCCGGGTCTCCAGGTCGGTCGGGGAGTGGTTGCCCTGCAGCAGGTCGTGCAGGGTCATGGCCATGCCCGGTACGCAGAAGCCGCACTGCACCGCGCCGCAGGCGGCCAGGGCGCGCTGCACATCCGAGGGCTGCCCGTCCACGGCCAGGCCCTCGACCGTACGGACCTCACAGCCCGCGGCGGTCGCGGCGGGCACCAGGCACGAGGCGACCAGCCGCCCGTCGACCTGGACGGAACAGGCCCCGCACTCGCCCTGCGAGCAGCCGTCCTTGGCCCCGGCCAGGCCCAGGCGCTCGCGCAGTACGTACAGCAGCGACTCGCCGATCCAGGCGTCGGTGACGGGGCGGTCGGTGCCGTTGACGTGCAGGACGTACGAGGCGCTGGGGTGCTCGCTGTCGGCCTGGGGGGCCGCGTGCGGCTCCGCCGGGGCGTCCGGTGTGTCGAGTGTGCCCGGTGCGTCCGGTGTGTCGAGGGTGTCGGTCCGTGCGGCGGCGGGCTGCTCGGCGGGGGCCTCGAGGGCCGCCTCCGCCGGGGGCTGCGCCTCGCCGTCGGCGGGCTCGGGGGCCTCGGCCGACGGGTCGGGCTGGGCGAGGGGCACGCCCTGGCCGTCCAGCGCCAACTCGGCCGCGTCCCCGGCGGGTCCGGGGTCCACGGGGGGCTGGGGGGCCTCGGGAGCGCCGTCGGCCGCGACGCCGTGCGGCGGCGTCGCGGGGCCCGTGTGCTCCTCGGGCCCGGCCATGCCCTCGCCCGCCGGACCGCCATGGCCGTCATAGCCGTCATAGCCGCCGTCACCGTCGGCGCCGTCATCGACGAACCCGTCATGGGCACCCACGGGCGCCACGCCGTGCGGCGGCGTCGCCAGGCCCGCATGGCCCTCCGGCCCGGCCACACCCTCGCCCGCCAGAGCGTCATGGGCTTCGTACCCGTCGGCACCCTCGGCACCGTCATCGACGAACCCGCCACGGCCGCCCACGGGCGCCACGCCGTGCGGCGGGGTCGCCTGGCCCGTATGGCCGCCGTCGGGCCCGGCCGGGCGGCCCTGGCCGCCGTGCGTCAACTCTTCGGGCCAGTCGTCCACCTCGGGCACCTCGGTGCCCGCCGCCGGAGTGGCCAGTGCGCCGGACGCGGCGGTGCTGCCGTGCGGCGGGGTGGGGGCGCCGCGGTGCTCGACGGGTACGTCGGCGCCACCGGGCAGCCTCAGGCGCCGCCGGGCGGGGCCCCTGCCCTGCTGCGTCGGGGCCGCGGGGGCGCGGCGGACGGCGTGGTCGCCGAGCGCGTACTCGCCGGATTCCTCGGCGGAGCCGTCGTCACCGGCCACCGGAATCGACCACTGACCGGGCTGGCCGTGCTGCTGACCGGGCTGGCCAGGCTGCTCCGGCCCGCCCTGCCGCTGGTCTTGGTGCAGCCCCTGCTGGACCTGCTGCTCCTGCTGCCCCTGCTGCTCCTGTGCGCCGCCCGCGAAGGGCATCGTCCACTGCGCGGTGTCCTGCGCCCCGTACGGATGCGCCGCCCTCTCGTCGACCCCGTCGTCACCCGCGGCCGGGACGGCCCACGGGCCGTCGGCCGACTCCGGCACCTGCCACTGGGCCGCGGCCGTCGGGTCGTTCACCTGGTAGACGCCGGTCTCGTCGACGCCGTCGTCGGCGGCGAACGGGATCGACCACTGATCGGCCTGCCCGGACTGGCCCGGCTGACCGGGCTGCCCCGCGCCGGGCACATGCCACTGCCCGGTCGTGTGCGGGCCGTGCGGGTCATGCGCTCCGTGCGGGGCATGGGGGTTCTGGTGTTCGCCGTACGCGTACTCGCCCGTGTCGCCGGGCACGGCCCAGTGCCCGGTCCCGGAGGGGTCGGCGGGCGCACCAGGGGCGTGGGCCGTCGGCTGCCACTGGCCGCCCTCCGAGGGCGCGCCCGGACCACCCGTCATGGGCGGCGGGGTGTAGCCGGTGCCGGGGGCCGCGAGCGGGTCCCAGCCGCCCCCGAGGGCGGCCGGGTCCTGAAGCGAGTGGTCGGGCGGCAGCTGCACAAACCCCGTGGCCTCCGCGTCGTACTCGGGGCCGTGTGGCATCGGCTGCCACCCGCTCCCGGGTTCCGGCCGGTGCGGCTGCTGTTCGTCACTCACGCGAGTGCCCTCCCCAGTGCTCGGCGGGCCAGGGCTGCCACCGTACGCCTCAGATGGATGGCGGCGGGTGGCAGGGGCACCGGCTCCGAGCCGTCCGCCGGCGGAGCCGGGTCGGGAATGCAGGCGGCGGCGACGTACTCGCCGAAGGCCGCCGTCACCTGCGGGTCGAGGCGCCCCCGGTCGCCGTCCCAGTCGATGAGCGAGGCGACCCAGCGCTCAGCCTCCAGCGGCCGCAGCGGCATGGGCGCGACCGCGCCGACCGCGCAGCGCACACCCCGCCGCGCCGGGTCGAGCACGACGGCGCACGAGGCCGTGGACCGGCCCGGGCCGGTGCGCCCGGTGGCCTTGAGGAAGGCCTGGGGGGCGTGCAGGATCGGCACGCGTACGAAGCCGACGAGTTCGCCGGGGCGCAGCATCTCGACCCCGGCCAGCAGATGGCTGACCGGGATCTCGCGGCGCGCGCCCTCGGGCCCGGCGATGATGACCGTGGCCTCCAGCGCGGCGAGCACCGGCAGCGCGTCGCCCGAGGGGGCGGCGGTGACGATGTTGCCGCCGAGGGTGCCGGCGTTGCGGATCTGCGGCGGCCCGGCGGCGCGCGCCGCGGCGGCCAGCGCCGGGATGAGCGCGGCGAAGTCGGGGCGGCCCATTCGGGCGTGGGAGAGTCCGGCGCCGAGCAGGGCGTGGCCGTCCAGGTAGCGCCAGCCGCGGATCTCGGTGATCCGGCCGAGGCCGACGAGTGCGGCGGGCCGCAGCAGCCCGGAGTTGACGGCGGCCATCAGATCGGTGCCGCCCGCGACGGGCACGGCGGCGGGCATGGCGGCCAGCGCCGCCACGGCCTCGTCGAGCGTGCCCGGCAACGTCACCGTGTGCGCCGCCTGCGGTGCGTGCGTGGTCAACCCAGCTGCCCCTTCCCCGGTGTCCCGGCTGTTGCGCCGTACGGTACGTGCTGACAGCCCGGACGTGGCAACTCTGGCACATCTTCCGAGTCCGCCGTCGCGAGGGTCCGTGAAGCATGGATCCGTCCCCGACCAGGGGGATGGTACGGGTTTAGGGCGATGTCTCCGCCAGGTGTGGATTGCCACGTTTCAGGGACCCTTGTACGACTTGGGGTTGAGCCGGGGACCTACGGTCCCAGGGGTGCGCCACCTCCGGGCGCACCTTCCGGCGTACCTCACACGATCGGGGGCGACCCGTCGATCGGACGTCCGGATACGCCGGGGCGCCGCTGCCACGGACGCGGGCCGCCGGGGGGCCGGTAGTCCACGCCGAGCGCGTCCAAGCGCGCGTAGTGGGCCGTCATGCGCTCCTGGAAGCCGGTGAAGTCCCGCTCGGACGGGGGCGGAAGCGGCGACCAGACGGCTTCGGCGAAGGCGGCGAGGCGCGGGAAGGTCTGGTAGTCGACGCGCCGACGGTCCTCGGTCACCTCCGTCCAGACGTTGGCCTGAGCGCCGAGCACGCGCTCCGCCTCCGCGCCGGTGAGCTCGGGTGGAACCGGCTCGAAGCGATAGACGTCCTCCAGGGTGCGCACGTAGCCGATGGGGACCGGCTCATCGTCGCCGGCGGCCTGGCGGTAGTCGAAGTAGACCTGCTGTTTGGGACACATGACGACGTCGTGGCCGGCGCGGGCGGCAGCGATGCCGCCCGCGTAGCCGCGCCAGGACGACACGGCGGCGCCCTCGGCCAGATCGGCCCCCAGGGCGCTGCCTTCCAGAATCTCGTCCCAGCCGATCAGGCGGCGGCCGCGCTCGGCCAGCCAGCGGCCGAAGTGGCCCAGGAACCAGTTCTGCAGCTCGTCCTCGTCCGCCAGGCCCAGCTCCCGGATGCGCGCCTGGGCGGCCGGGGAGGCCCGCCACTGCTCCTTGGGGCACTCGTCGCCGCCGAGGTGGACGAAGCTGCCCGGGAAGAGCTCCAGGACCTCGTCCAGGACGTTCTCGTAGAAGCGCAGCGTGGTGTCGGCGGGTGAGAGTACGTTCGGGTTGACGCCCCAGGTGGTCCAGACGCCGAGGGAGGCGGTGTCGACGGCGTCGGTGTTGCCCAGCTCCGGGTACGCGGCGATGGCGGCCTGCGAATGTCCGGGGATGTCGATCTCCGGGACGACGGTGATGTGCCGCTCGGCGGCGTAGACGACGATCTCGCGGATGTCGTCCTGGGTGTAGTAGCCGCCGTGCGGGCGCTCGTCCCACAGCGGTGAGGCACGGTGCCCGAATTTGGTGCGCTCGCGCCAGGCGCCGACCTCGGTGAGCCTGGGGTAGCGGCGGATCTCGATGCGCCAGCCCTGGTCGTCCGTCAGATGCAGATGCAGCACATTGAGCTTGTGCGCGGCCAAGAGATCGATGTACGCGAGCACATCACCCTTGGGCATGAAGTGCCGCGCGACGTCCAGCATGAGGCCGCGCCAGCCGAAGCGCGGGGCGTCCTCGATCAGCACACACGGCACCCACCACGTCTCCCGGGGCGCGACCGGCGCCCGGCGGAAGGCGTCGGGGCCGAGCAGCTGGCGGAAGGTCTGCGCGCCCCAGAAGACCCCGGCCGGGCCGCCGCCCTCGATCCGGATCGCGTAGCCGTCAACGACGATGCGATACCCCTCGGGGCCGAGCTTCCGCTCGACCTCGGGGCTGATCGAGAGGAAGAAGTCGTGGCCCTCGCCGAGCGGGAGCGGCAGGCCGGTCGCGGCGCCGACGGTGGCGCTCAGCCAACGCGCCGCGGCCTCGGCGCCAGGACCGGCGCCGAGCACGGTCTCGGAGTCCACGGGGTAGAGGGCGCCGAACTGCAACTCGCGGGCGACGCGGGGCGCCGGGATCAGACCTGTGGCGTTCATGGCGAAGCTCAACCTTTCACGGCCCCGGCGAGCCCGGAGACCAGCCGGCGTTGGACAAGCACGAAGAAGACCAGGACGGGGAGGGTCATGACGGTGGATCCGGCCATGATCCCGCCCCAGTCGTTCTGCTCGGGTTTGAAGAAGACCAGCAGCGCCATGGGCAGGGTCGAGTTCTCGGTGGCGCTGATGATGAAGGACTTCGGGAACAGGAAGTCGTTCCAGGCGCTGATGAACGAGAAGACGCTGGTCGCCACGAGGCCGGGCAGCACCAGCGGGAACAGCACCTGCCACAGGAACCGGGACCGGCTCGCGCCGTCGATCATCGCGGCCTCCTCCAGGGTCTCCGGCACCGCCTTGACGAATCCGCGCAGCATCCAGATCGCGAACGGCAGCGAGAAGGCGAGGTGCGGCAGGATCAGTGAGCTCAGGGTGTTGAGGCCGACCCCGGGGACGGCCGTGCCGAGGTCGCGCATCAGGAAGAACATCGGGATCGCGAGGGCCTCAACCGGCACCATCTGGGCGATCAGAAACATGATCAGCAGCGTGGTGCGGAAGCGGAACCGGAAGCGGGCGACGGCCGTGGCCGCCAGGAAGGCGATCAGCGCCGAGAGCACCACCACGGCCCCGGCCACGATCAGGCTGTTGACGAAGTAGCGGCCGAAGTCCTGCTGCACGAAGACCCGGCGGAAGGCGTCCAGCTGCGGGTGGAGCGTCCAGGGCCTCGGGTGTGCCGACTGGACCTCGCCGTCGGGTTTGAACGCCGAGAGCACCATCCAGTACAGGGGGAAGGCGACCACCAGCGCGATCACCACCGCGGCGGCCTCGGCGGCCAGCCGCCAGGGCCGGGCGGGGCGGCGGAGCCGCGGCAAGCGGAACCGCCGCCGGAACTGGGACGGGGTGGGTGGCCTCGACGAAGCCGTGGGCGCGTTCACAGTTCCTCCCGCGTTCACAGTTCCTCCCCCTGGCGTCGCAGAAGCCGCAGATAGACCAGGGTCACCGCGAGCAGGATCAGCAGCATGACGACGCCGATCGCGGAGCCGAGTCCGTACTCCGAGGAGGCGAAGGCCTTCTGGTAGGCGTAGACGTTGAGCACGAGGTTCTGGCCCGCGATGCCGCCGCCGTTCGTCATGACGTAGATCTGCCCGAAGACCTTGAAGTCCCAGATGACCGACTGGATGGTGACGATCACCAGGATCGGGCGCAGCAGGGGCGCCATGATGCTGCGCCAGGTGCGCCAGGTGGAGGCCCCGTCGAGGGCGGCGGCCTCCAGCAGTTCGGGCGGGACGGCCCGGATGCCCGCGTAGACGGTGACCATCACGAACGGGAACGAGCACCAGACGACTTCGAGGAGCACCAGCGTGAAGGCGCTGTACTTCCCGTAGGTCCAGGAGTAGTTCTCGAATCCGCTCAGGCCCAGCCAGGTGAGCACCTTGTTGACCGGGCCGAAGCTGGAGTCGAAGAGGAAGACCCACACCGTGGAGCCGGTCACGGGCGGGGTGGCCCAGGCGCCGAGGGCGGCGAGCATCAGCATCGTCCTGGGCACCGCGCGCACCTTGGTGAGCAGAACGGCCAGCGAGCAGCCCACGGCGAGGGTGCACAGCACACAGGCTGCGGCGAAGAGCACGGTGCTCAGCAGCACCTGCCAGAACTGGTCGTCGCGGAAGAGGGCGGCGTAGTTGTCGAAGCCGATGAATTCGGTGGGGCGGCCCCCGCTGACCTGTGCCTGGGTGTAGCGCAGGAACGAGATCAGGCCGAGTTGGTAGACGGGGTAGACCAGCAGTCCGGCCAGCACCATGAGCGCGGGGGCCAGATAGAGCCAGGGAGTCCAGGCGGGGTGCCGGCGCGGGCCGCGGCCCGCCGGCGGTCGGTTGCCTCGGGCCGCCGGGCGGGGGCGGCGCCGGGCCGGGAGGGTGTCCCGGCCCGGCGGCCGCTCCGCACCGGCCACGGCGGGCGCGATCTCGCGAGCCATGGGCGGCGCTCCGCTCAGCCGGCCGAGGAGAACGCGGCGTCCATCTTCTTCGCCGCGTCGGCTGTGGCCGCGTCCACGCTCTTACGGCCGCTGACGATCTCCTGCATCATCGTCGGGATCATCGCCTCGGAGTCGATCTTGCTCCAGGCGGGTGTCACCGGGACGAACTTGGTGCCCGATTTCAGGGTGTCGACGAACGGCTTGGTGAAAGGCGCCTTTTCCGCGACCTTTTCCTGGACGTCGGTGAGCGCGGGCATATTGCCCATGGCATCGAACATCTTGGACTGGTATGCGGCGCCGCCGAGCAATTCGACGAAGTCCACGGCCAGGGTGCGGTGGGTGGTGCCGCGCATGACGCCTAGGTTGTTGCCGCCCGCGAAGGCCGGGGATATGACGCCCTTCCGCGGGCCCGGCAGCGGCACGACGGCGTATTTGCCCTTGACCGCCCCGTCCTCCATCGCCTGGTGGCTGAAGTCGCCGCCGATCGCCATGCCGGCCTTTCCGCCGGCGAACGTCTGGACGCCGGCGTCACCGCCCAATTCGGCGCACTGCTGGGGCGGACAGCTGTCCTTGGCGATCAGGTCCGTATACGTCTTCAGGCCCTTGCGGGACGCGGCGCTGTCGATGGCGGCGGTGTAGGTGTCGCCGTGCTTCTCGGCGAGGTCGCCGCCCGCTGACCACAGGAACGGGAGCATGCCGTAGACGTTCTTGGCACCTACCGAGATGCCGAGCATATCGGGGTGTTCGGCACGGATCCCGCGGGCGGCCGTGGCCAGTTCGCCCTGTGTGGCGGGCGGCTTCAGCCCCAGCTCCTTGAAGATGTCGGTGCGGTAGTAGAGGGCCCGTACGCCGACGTACCAGGGGACGCCGTAGACCTTTCCGCCGACGCTGACGGCTTCCTTGACGGACGCCGTGACGCTCTTCGCGTCCTCCCACTTCCCGAATTCGGCCGTGATGTCGGCCAGTCCGCCGTCATTGACATAACCGGCGGTGTCGGTGTTGCCGAATTCGACGACGTCGGGGGCGCTCTTCGGGTCGTTGAACGCGGCCTTCATCTTCTCGGCGCGGGTCTCGATGGGGATGTAGGTGACGTCGACCCGGGTGTCGGAGTGCTTCTTGGTGAATTCGGCGACGGCTTCCTTCACCACCTTCTCCTTGGGCGCGTTGTTCACCTCCCGGAAGAGCCACACTCTGATGGTTCCGCTCTTGGAGTCCTTGGTGGATTCGGTGTTGGAGGAGGTGGACGGGGCGCAGGCGGTGGCCGTGAGACCGGCCAGGACGAGCGCCGCGGCCGGGGCGGCGAGGCGGAGGGACAGGCTTGATCGCTTCATTGGCAGAACAACCCCTACGGCATTGCGTTGCACGCTGTGCAACGCGCATTTCACCATGCACAACACGCAGGAGATTAAGGGTGGGTCCGTCCGCCCACAAGAGGTCTAAACCAGGTTTACGAAGGAGACTCGTCGCCCAGGAGGGAGACTCGGCGTCTACGAGGGAGAGTCGGCGTCTACGAGCGCGACTCGTCGGCCGGACAGGCCGGTTCGGGATACGGCACTGCCTCCACGCGCGCACCCGCCGCGGCCAGGCGGACCACCAACTGGCCCCAGTCCGGCCAGCAGTTCCGCATCCGCTCCAGCACCCCGCGGCCGGCGATCAGCACGATCTCGCAGTCCGGCTCGTCGGCCCACTCCAGCAGCCGGGGCAGGGTGGGCTGGGCGGCCGAGACGACACAGCTGCCCGCCGGGCGGTAGCCGCGCTCGGCGGCCAGCCGCTCGCACCGCTCCAGCTGGGCGTCCCAGTCCTTCTCGAACTGGCGGAACCGGCCCGCCGCTTCCCCGTCGGGCTCGACGGGCTCGTCGAGTTCATCGATCTCTCGCGCCCCGAACACCAGGTACGCCGCCCGCTCGGCACCGCTCTCCCCGCGCCCGCTCATGGAGGCGACCCTAACGGCGCCCTCAGCACCGCCGGGGCCGTACGCCGCGAGGTGCGCGGCATATGCCAAATAATGCCTACAGCGCGCTACGCCCGGCCCGCGCCCCCTGGTCGAGAGGGGCGCGGGCCGGGCGCGGTGCGCGCGGGGGCTCCGGCGGGTGGGGCCGGGGCGGAGGGGCTACTTCTTGCCGCCGCCGTCCTTGCCCTTGTCCTTGTCGCCGCCGGCTCCCATGCCGTCGAAGATCTCCTTGCACATCGGGCAGACCGGGTACTTCTTCGGGTCACGGCCCGGGACCCAGACCTTGCCGCAGAGTGCGACCACCGGAGATCCGGAGAGCGCGCTCTCCATGATCTTGTCCTTCTGTACGTAATGGGCATAGCGCTCGTGGTCGCCGTCACCGTGCGACACCTGAGGTGTCGGCTCAACGAGGGTCCCCGTGCCTGCCCCGCGCTCGGGCTCAAGAGTGCTCATACAGCCCTAGGGTACTCACGCGCCGAGCGAACGACGGATCAGCGCCTCCCGCGACGTCGCCCGGTGTCGCCGCCACCCGGCGAACACTGCCTCCAGTTGGGCACTGCCCCTAATTGAGCGACGGATCGTCCGGGTACGTGGCGACCATCGCCAGCTCGCTGCGCTGGCGGCGCAGCACCGCCCGCCACAGCCGCTCCGGGGCGGGCGAGGAGACATCGCCCGGCTCGGACTCCACGACGTACCAGGCGCCCTCGGAGAGCTCGTCCTCCAGCTGTCCGGGCCCCCACCCGGCGTAGCCCGCGAAGATCCGCAGCGAGCCGACCGCGGCGGCCAGCAGTTCGGGCGGCGCCTCCAGGTCGACCAGCCCGATCGCGCCGTGCACCCGGCGCCAGCCGAGCGGGCCGTCCTCGGTCCGCGAGGAGACCCTTCCGGCCTCGGCGGCTCTCCCGGCCTCGCCGGGGACCACGGCGACCCCCAGCGCGGAGTCCAGCGACACCGGGCCGCCCTGGAACACCACCCCCGGCTCCCCGGCCAGCGCGGCCCAGGACTCCAGGATGTCGCCGACCCCCACCGGGGTCGGGCGGTTGAGCACGACGCCCAGCGACCCCTCCTCGTCGTGGTCGAGGAGGAGCACCACCGCACGGTCGAAGTTCGGGTCCGCCAGCGCCGGTGTCGCGACAAGCAGCCGTCCTGTGAGCGAGGACACCTCGGTCATGGACACATGATCCCGCATGTTCGCCCCGGAGGGGGAGTGGAAGACGAGTCCCATGTGAGAGCAGGTCGGGGCGTACGACAGCAGGAACGGCGCATGTAACCGTACGCTTTCTGCTCTGAACCGAACGTGTTGTGACACATTCATGTCCGTTCGGTGGGTACGTCGGTCACACAGTGGTGCTCTCCACGGCTATTACTCTTTTCTCTTGCCCCCCGACCGTCCCAGGAACGCGAGACCAGATGACCCGCTCGAACGATGTCCTGCTCGTCCATGGCGGCACCCCGCTCGAAGGCGAGATCCGTGTCCGAGGCGCGAAGAACCTCGTGCCGAAGGCCATGGTCGCCGCGCTGCTCGGCAGTGGGCCGAGCCGGCTGCGCAACGTCCCCGACATCCGCGATGTGCGGGTGGTGCGCGGCCTGCTGCAGCTGCACGGCGTCACGGTTCGGCCAGGTGACGAGGCCGGCGAGCTGGTGCTGGACCCGACCCACGTGGAGAGCGCGAACGTCGCCGACATCGACGCCCACGCCGGCTCCTCGCGCATCCCGATCCTCTTCTGCGGCCCGCTGCTGCACCGCCTCGGCCACGCCTTCATCCCGGGCCTGGGCGGCTGCGACATCGGCGGCCGGCCGATCGACTTCCACTTCGACGTGCTGCGCCAGTTCGGCGCCACGATCGAGAAGCGGGCGGACGGCCAGTACCTGGAGGCCCCGCACCGGCTGCGCGGCGCCAAGATCCGCCTGCCGTACCCGTCGGTCGGCTCCACCGAGCAGGTACTGCTGACGGCGGTGCTCGCCGAGGGTGTGACGGAGCTCTCCAACGCGGCCGTCGAACCGGAGATCGAGGACCTGATCTGCGTCCTGCAGAAGATGGGCGCGATCATCTCCATGGACACCGACCGTACGATCCGGATCACCGGCGTCGACAAGCTCGGCGGCTACAACCACCGCGCCCTGCCGGACCGCCTGGAGGCCGCCTCCTGGGCGAGCGCGGCGCTCGCGACCGAGGGCAGCATCTACGTACGCGGCGCCAGCCAGCGCGAGATGATGACCTTCCTCAACACCTACCGCAAGGTCGGCGGTGCCTTCGACATCGACGACGAGGGAATACGGTTCTGGCACCCGGGCAGCAAGCTCAACGCCATCGCCCTGGAGACGGACGTCCACCCCGGCTTCCAGACCGACTGGCAGCAGCCCCTGGTCGTGGCCCTCACCCAGGCCTCCGGGCTGTCCATCGTCCACGAGACGGTGTACGAGTCGCGCCTGGGCTTCACCTCCGCGCTCAACCAGATGGGCGCGCACATCCAGCTCTACCGCGAATGCCTGGGCGGCTCCGCCTGCCGCTTCGGCCAGCGGAACTTCCTGCACTCGGCGGTCGTGTCGGGCCCGACCAAGCTCCAGGGCGCCGACCTGGTCATCCCCGACCTGCGCGGCGGCTTCTCGTACCTGATCGCGGCCCTGGCTGCCCAGGGCACGTCCCGGGTCCACGGCATCGATCTGATCAACCGTGGATACGAGAACTTCATGAGCAAGCTGGGTGACCTTGGCGCCAAGGTCGAGCTCCCCGGCGCCGAAAAAAGCGCCTGAGCCACGTCGGCGCCCCCGGCTGGGGGTCCGGGGGTTATCCCCCGGGTAGAAACAGCATGAGCAAGCTGGGTGACCTTGGCGCCAAGGTCGAGCTCCCCGGCCCCGAGGGCGCCTCCCAAGCCTCCTAAGGGCCCGGGAAGGGCCTCCAGAGGCCGTAGGAACGCCGAAAGGGCGGCCACCCTCCGATGAGGTGGCCGCCCCTTCGTATGGGGTCTTACTTGCCCTTGGCGGCTTCCTTGAGCTTGGAGCCCGCGGAGACCTTCACGCTGTAGCCGGCCGGGATCTCGATCGGCTCACCGGTCTGCGGGTTACGCGCGGTGCGAGCGGCACGGTGGGTGCGCTCGAAGGTGAGGAAGCCGGGGATGGTGACCTTCTCGTCGCCCTTGGCGACGATCTCTCCGGTCACCTCGGCGAGGGCGGCCAGAACGGCGTCGGCGTCCTTTCGGGTCACCTCGGCGCGCTCCGACAGAGCGGCCACCAGCTCACTGCGGTTCATGTTGTACTCCCGTGTTCATCTTGCCATTAGGCGTGAGATCGAAGCCGATGCTGCCAGGGCCCTCGGACAGTCCCCGGACCCGGGTCTGTGTTCAGACCCTCGCGCCCGGAACGCATCCTGCCCCCACCTGTGGCGGGAAAGCCAATCCGGTGCCCTGGTGAGTCGCGCGAAAAGCGCCGTGGCGGCCGTTTCTGCCCGACACCCTATGGGGGCCCGATCGGCTGAACGCCATGCGACGCGCCGTACGACGCGCCGAGCCCGGCCTAGACCGCCGTGGTACCGGTCACAGCCTTGGCGGCGACCCGTACCGCGCCGGCCACCGCGCCCGCGACCTTGTCGTTGAAGACGCTCGGAATGATGTAGTTGGCGTTCAGCTCGTCGTCGTGGACGACATCCGCGAGCGCCCGGGCCGCGGCCAGCATCATGTCGTCGTTCACAGTACGCGACTGCGCGTCCAGCAGGCCGCGGAAGACACCCGGGAAGACCAGCACGTTGTTGATCTGGTTCGGGAAGTCGGAGCGGCCGGTGGCGACCACGGCGGCGGTCTGGCGGGCGATCGCCGGGTCGACCTCGGGGTCGGGGTTGGCCAGCGCGAAGACGATCGCGTCGTCGGCCATGGCGGCCACGTCGTCGCCGGACAGCACGTTCGGGGCGGAGACGCCGATGAAGACGTCGGCGCCGCGTACGGCCTCCTTGAGGGTGCCGGTGACGCCCTCGGGGTTGGTGTTCTCGGCGATCCAGCGCAGCGCGGTCGTGTCGGAGCTGCCGTTCCCGCCGGCCAGGTCGTCACGCCCGGCGTGCACCACGCCGTGGATGTCCGCGACCACCGCGTGCCGCACACCCGCGGCGATCAGCAGCTTGAGGATGGCGGTGCCGGCCGCGCCCGCGCCGGACATGACCACCCGCACATCGCCGATCTTCTTGTTGACCACGCGCAGCGCGTTGGTCAGGGCGGCGAGCACCACGATGGCGGTGCCGTGCTGGTCGTCGTGGAAGACCGGGATGTCCAGGGCCTCGCGCAGCCGCGCCTCGATCTCGAAGCAGCGGGGGGCGGAGATGTCCTCCAGGTTGATGCCCGCGAAGCCGGGGGCGATGGCCTTGACGATCTCGACGATGGCGTCGGTGTCCTGGGTGTCCAGGCAGAGCGGCCAGGCGTCGATGCCCGCGAAGCGCTTGAAGAGGGCCGCCTTGCCCTCCATGACGGGCAGCGCGGCCTTGGGGCCGATGTTGCCCAGGCCCAGGACCGCGGAGCCGTCGGTGACCACCGCGACGCTGTTGCGTTTGATGGTCAGCCGGCGGGCGTCCTCGGGGTTCTCGGCGATGGCCTGGCAGACGCGGGCGACGCCCGGGGTGTAGACCATGGACAGGTCGTCACGGTTGCGGATCGGGTGCTTCGACGACATCTCGATCTTGCCGCCGAGGTGCATCAGGAACGTACGGTCGGAGACCTTGCCGAGCGAGACGCCCTCGATACCGCGCAGCTTCTCGACGATCTCGTCGGCGTGCGCGGTGGACGTCGCGGCGATGGTGACGTCGATCCGCAGCTTCTCGTGGCCGGAAGCGGTCACGTCGAGGCCGGTGACCGAGCCGCCGGAGGACTCCACGGCCGTGGTGAGCTGGCTGACCGCAGTGCCGCTCGCGGGAACCTCCAGCCGGACCGTCATCGAGTACGAGACGCTGGGCGCCGTTGCCATGGCCGACTTCCTCTGCTTTCCCTTGTTCCAGGTTGTCCCGGGCCGCGGTGGTGGTTCGCCGGTCTGCCCTCGGACGGTGGTCTTCAGATGGTTACACCTACCTTCGGGTACCGGGTAACCGGGCTCGAGTTTCGGAGATATTGTTCAGCCCCGCGAATCGCCGAGACGCACGGAAGAGGCCCGCGTCCCGAACAGCCGACGCGGACCTCTTGAAAGTCTTAGGTGGCACCGACCCGCCATGCTCGCCTCGCGGCAAGTGGTCGCTCGAAGCGACGAAGGTTGGGCCCGGGGGCTTGGATCGAGCCGGTGCCATCAGCAAGGCTAACAAACCATCCCCGGAAGTGATTCCTCCCCCACGGGTTGATTTCTCAGCCCCTCATCAGTCCCTACTTCAGTCCCTACTTCAGTCCCTGCCTCAGCCCGTCATCAGTCCCTCAGCAGATCGGGGACGCCGTGCTCATCCGGGTCGTCCCGCTCCCCCGGCACCACGGTCAGCCGCTGCGTCGCGCGCGTCAGCGCCACGTACAGCACCCGCAGCCCCGCCGGGGACTCGTCGGCGATCTCGGCGGGCGAGACCACGACCGTCGCGTCGTACTCCAGGCCCTTGGCTTCCAGGCTGCCCAGCGCCACCACCCGGTCGCCGAGCCCTTCCAGCCAGCGGCGCGCCGCGGCCCGCCGCCGCATGGCGACGACCACGCCGACCGTGCCGTCCACCTCGTCCAGCAGGCGCCCCGCCTCCTCGCGCACCCGCGCGCCCAAGTCCCTGTCACTCTCATGCGCCATCGGCGCGAAGCGCGGCACCAGGCCCGTGGAGCGGACCGCCTCGGGCGCCTGGGCGCCGGGCAGCGCGAGCGCGAGGACCTTGGCGGCGAGCTCGGCGATCTCCGCCGGGTTGCGGTAGTTCACGGTCAGCGTGAAGCGGCGGCGCGGGCGGCTGCCCAGCGCCTCGGTACGGGCCTCGGCCGCCTCCTCCGGATCCGACCAGGAGCTCTGCGCCGGGTCCCCGACCACCGTCCAGGTGGCGTGGCGGCCGCGCCGCCCGATCATCCGCCACTGCATCGGGGTCAGGTCCTGCGCCTCGTCGACGATCACATGGGCGTAGTCCACGCGCTCCTGCTCCAGCCGGTCCGCGCGGGTGCGGCGGGGCGCGGAGCGGTCGGCGAAGGTCGTCAGCTCCTCGAGCCCGGTCAGCTGGTCGAGCGGATCGGCCTCGCGGGGCCTGGCGGGCCGGGCCGGGGCGCCCAGGACCGTGTACAGCTCGTCCAGCAGCGCCACGTCGTGCACCGACAGCGGGCCCTTGCCGTCCGCCCCCAGGCGGGTCAGCGAGCGGGCAAGACGGCGCGCGTCGCGCTGGTTCAGCTCCCGCCGCGACCAGCGGGTCAGCCGCTTCTCGTCGGCCATCGCGGCCAGTACGGCGCGCGGGGTCAGCTCGGGCCACCAGGCGTCCAGGAAGCCGAGGAAGTCGTCCTCGGTGGAGATGTCCTCGTCGAACCCCTCGCGCGCCTCGGCGGCCAGCTCGGGGTCGGTGTAGCGGTGGGCACCCCCGGACATGGCCGACTTGGCCCACAGCGCGTCCAGCAGCAGCCGACGGGCGCGCGGCCGCAGCAGGTTGACGGGTGCGGTGCCGCCCAGGGCGGCCTGCCGGATCCGGCGCAGCTCCTCGGCGTCCAGCTCGATCCGCGCGCCGAACGCCACGACGCGCAGCCGCTCCGGCGGCCCGGCCGCCCGGCCGGGGCCCGCGGGCAGCTCCAGGGCGCCGCGGGCGGCCCTGCGCAGCACCCGCGTCATCCGCGAGGAGCCCTTGACGCGGGCCACGGCCGGCTCGTCGTACGTGGTGGCCTCGGCGCCGTCCACCAGCGATCCGACGGCGCGGATCGCGACCTGCCCCTCCTCGCCGAGCGAGGGCAGCACGCCCTCGGTGTAGGCGACCAGCAGCGGGGTGGGGCTGACGATCAGGATCCCGCCCGCGTACCGGCGCCGGTCCTGGTAGAGCAGATACGCGGCGCGGTGCAGCGCGACCGCGGTCTTGCCGGTGCCCGGGCCGCCCTCCACCTCGGTGACGGAGGCGGCGGGGGCGCGGATCACCAGGTCCTGTTCGGCCTGGATGGAGGCGACGATGTCGCGCATGGTGTGGCCGCGGGCCTGACCGAGCGCCGCCATCAGCGCGCCGTCGCCGACGACCGGCAGTTCCGCCCCGTCCAGGGTGGCGGTCAGCTCGGGGCGCAGCAGATCGTCCTCGACGCCGAGCACCCGGCGCCCCTTGCTGCGGATGACCCGGCGCCGCACGACCCGGCCGGGGGCGACGGGGGTGGAGCGGTAGAAGGGCGCGGCCGCGGGCGCGCGCCAGTCGATGACGAGCGGGGCGTATTCGGCGTCCAGGACTCCGATGCGGCCGATGTGCAGCGTCTCGGCGATCTCCGCGCGGCCGCCGCCGTCCGCGCCGTCCTCGCCGGGGCGGATCGCGTCGTCGGCGGGCTCGATGGAGGTGTACGCGCCGTCCGGGCCACGCTCGCCGTCCTTGCCGAGCAGCAGGTCGATGCGGCCGAAGAGGAAGTCCTCGAACTCGCTGTTGAGCCGGTTGAGGTGCACCCCGGCCCGGAAGACCTGGGCGTCCCGCTCGGCGAGCGCGCCGGGCGTGCCGACCTGGACGTGTTTGGCGGCGTCGTTCATCAGGAACTCCGCCTCGTGGATCTTCTCCTCGAGGCGGCGGTACACGCGGTCCAGATGCGCCTGCTCGATCCGCATCTCCCGCTCGCGGATCCCGTCCACGGCGTCCTGCTTTCGCGCGTCCCGTGGCCCGGCGTCTGTTTTCTCAGCTCCGCCGGGTTTCCCGGCTCCGCCGGGGCTGTCCGGTCTCGCCTTCCGGCTCGCGTGCGTGGCGTTGTGCGCGGCCACCCAAGCCCCCTTCTGTGTGCGTAGGGCAGCCGTCAACCGTACACCTTCACAACACGCTCCAGACCTTCACCGGCCAGACCTTCGTGCAGGCGCCTAGACCTTCACGACCGCCAGCCGCCGGCCGTCCAGGGTGCGGACCTCGAAGCGGTCGATCTCGTCGGGGTTCATGGCCGCGCCGCCCAGGGCGAACAGCGGGTCCTTGCTCCAGCGGGACGCGTCGCCGTCCTTGATGCCGTAGCCGGTGCTGGGCACCGCCCAGGTGGTGATGGTCTCCTCATGGCCGTCCTTGCCGATGGCGACCAGGTCGCAGGCCTTCGGGCCCTTCACATTGCCGAGCTTGAGGGCCACCGATGTGCCCCAGCCCTTCGCCTGCAGCGAGACGGTGGCGTCGACCTTGGTGGTGGGGTCGACCGAGCCGGTCTTCTGGCCCTGGTCGAACGCCGCCTTCGCGGGGCTGGCCACCACCTTGCCGTCACCCCCGCCGCCACCATCGCCGTCGCCGGAGGTCAGCGCGGCACCGGCGAACGGACCGCCGATGATCAGGGCGGCGGCCGCGGCCACCAGGTACAGCCGGCGCTTGCGGCGCCCGCGGCGGCTGGTGGCGACGTCGTCCATCAGCCGGCCGAGCAGTTCGGGTCCGGGGCGTGCGGTGATGGTGGCGGGGTCCAGTACGGTCCGGCCGTCGTCGGAGGTGGCGAACTCGGCCATCAGCGGCGGGATGCCCATCAGCTGATCCAGCTCCGCGCCGCATCGGTCGCAGCCGAGCAGATGCTCCTCGAAGCGGGCGGCTTCCGCCGGGTCCAGGACGCCGAGGGCGTAAGCGCCGACGGCGGTGTGCTGCTGATCCTCCGCTGCCGGCATCATGCCGTAACCCCCCGTTCCTCCAGCGAGAGCCGCAGGGCGCGCAGCGCGTAAAAGACCCGGGACCGGACGGTCCCGGGCGGTACGCGCAGCACCTCAGCCGCTTCGTTCACCGTACGCCCCTTGAAGTATGTCTCGACCAGCGCCTCCCTATGCGCATCGGTGAGATCGGCGAGCGCGTCGGAGATCGTCATCATGCGCAGCGCCCGGTCGATTTCGTCGGCGGCGGGCACGGCGTGCAGCGGTGCGGCGTCCACTTCCTGGGGGCGGGCCCGGCGGCCACGGTGACCGTCGATGACGATGCGCCGGGCCACGGTCACCAGCCAGGGGCGCAGCGATCCGCCGGTGGTCCGCAGTTGGTCGGCGTTGCGCCAGGCCCGCAGGAGCGTCTCCTGGACCACGTCCTCCGCCCGGTGCCGGTCGCCCGCGACCAGGCGCAGGACGAAGGCGAGAAGCGGGCCCGCGTGCTCTTCATAGAGCGCGCGCATGAGCGCGTCGTCCGGTGTCGTCCTCTCGGTCACGGGAGCATCCTTGCGTAATCCCCACCGCGCGGTCGAGGGGGTACGTGCGGTTACACTTCCAGGTTCAACAAAAACGCCGCGAGGTGCGCTCAATTGCGCTATACAGCATTCTTGTCGCCCGTATGTCCGCGAGTCTGACCTGGGCTGACGCGGCATCAGATGGATCGGACAGCTGCTTCGGTCAGGCCCGGGTGACGCGGCGGCGGTGCCGGGCCACGCGCTCGCGGTTGCCGCAGACCTCGCTGGAGCACCAGCGGCGGCGGCGACCGCGCGAGGTGTCGAGGTAGACCAGCGAGCAGGTCTCCCCCTCGCACTGCCGCAGCTGCCCGCGCGACACCGGGTCGGTGAGCAGTTCCACGGCGTCCCGCGCCACCTGCGCCAGCAGCGCGCCGCAGTCGGGCACGGCGGCGAGCCTGCGCACGAGGGTGCCGTCGGCGGTGCGTACGGCCCGTACGGCGGGCGGGGCGGTGGCGGCCAGGGCGTTCACCCGCTCCAGGTCGGCGCCCGCGGCGCGGCCCTCGACCTCGTTGTGCACGATGCGGTGGAGCAGATCGCGGGCGGCGCGGAAGCGGGCGAGCCAGGCGCAGTCGACGACGTCGAGGGCCGTGCCGCGGGGCACCAGGCCGGCGTCGACGAGCCACGCCTTCAGCCGGTCCACCCCGTCCAGCCGCTCGACCGGCGCCTCGCTCAGCCGCCCGCCGACCGTGGCCACCAGGTCCAGACAGAGCCGCCCGGAGTCGAACCGCAGGTCGTAGGCCGACGCCGACGCCATGTTCCTGTCACTCCTTCGGGGCTGGGCGGTCACACGGACATGCACGCAGTCCCAGAGTGCCCGCCCCGGCCCGAGCCCGGAACCCCGCGGACCCGCCCATCACCCCATGAATACAAGGGAGTTCGGCCCCGGCGGCCGGTCGGTGGCCGGTCGGTGGCCGGTCATACGTCGGCGTACTTGGTGTCCGCGACCGGATCCAGCGCCAGCCGGTAGCCGCGCTTGACGACCGTCTGGATGAGCTTCGGGGCGCCGAGGGCCGTACGGAGGCGGGCCATGGCCGTCTCGACGGCGTGCTCGTCGCGCCCCGCGCCCGGCAGGGAGCGCAGCAGGTCGGCGCGGGCGACGACCCAGCCCGGGCGGCGGGCCAGGGCGCGCAGCAGGGCCATACCGGCCGGCGGTACGGCGCGCAGCTCGCCGTCCACCAGGACCGCGTGGCCACGGATCTCCAGGCGCCGCCCGGCAACCGGCAACGGCCGTACCCGGCCGGGCAGTTCATGGGTCAGCAGCTGCACGAGCGGGCCGAGGCGGAAGCGTTCGGGCTGGCTGGTGGGGATGTCATGGGCCTCGAGCGGCAGCGCGGTGACCGGCCCGACGCAGGCGGGCAGCACATCGTGGCGCAGCGCGTCCACCAGCTCGTCGCGCATGCCACGCCGCTCGGCCCGGTCCAGCAGGCTCGCGGCGGCCGGGGCGCTGGTGAAGGTGAGGGCGTCCAGGGCGCGGGCGACGGTCGCGTCGAGGAGGCGGTCCACGGGGCCGATGTCCTCGGGCGGCATCCACCGGTACACCGGCACGCCGACCACCTCCGCGCCCGCCACGCGCAGCGACTCGACGAAGCCGGGCAGCGGCTCGCCGTGCAGCTGCACCGCGATCCGGCTGCCGTCGACCCCCTCCTCCAGCAGCCGGTCGAGCACTTCGGCCAGCGACTCGGACGCCGGGTACCACTCCTCGGTCAGCCCGGCGGCCCGGATCGCGCCCCGCACCTTGGGCCCGCGCGCCAGCAGCCGTGCGCCGCGCAGCCGGGCCAGCAGCGAGTCCCCGAGGCCCCATCCGTCGGCGGCCTCGACCCAGCCGCGGAAGCCGATGGCAGTGGTCGCGATCACCAAGTCGGGGGCGTGGTCGAGCAGCTGCTTGGTGGCGGTGAGCAGTTCCGCGTCGTCGGCGAGCGGCACGATGCGCAGCGCGGGCGCGTGCATGACGGCCGCTCCGCGCCGCCGCAGCAGCGCGGCGAGCTCGTCGGCGCGGCGGGCGGCGGTGACGCCGACGGTGAACCCGGCGAGCGGCCCGATGGCGGCGGGCGCGGGCGCGTCGGGGGTGGCGGCGTCGGCCGTGGTCGCGGCGTTGTGGTCTCGGTGCATGGTTCTCGTCCCGATCCGCTGTCGTATGGGCGCCCTCCGCGACCTCATCTGCACGGCCATCCTGTGACCCCCCGGTGACGGTCACGGTTCGCGGAGGTTTCCCGGGTGTAACGGAGCGTACGGCCGGGGAGCGCGCGCCCTGTGCGCCGTACGCTCCCCGGCCGGCCGGCCCCGTCCAGGGCCGTTTCCGCCTCGGCGGCTCGGCTCAGACGTCCGCGTACGCGGCCTGCCGCGCGCCCTGCGGCTCAGCCGCCCCCGCCGCGGCGATCCGGCCGGTCGGCCGGGCGCCGCGGAGGTATACGGCCCAGGTTACGGCGGAGCACAGGGCGTAGAAGGCCAGGAAGGACACGAACGCCGGGGTCCCAGTGTGCGCGTTCAGGAAGGACTGGCGGAAGGCCAGGTTGATGCCGAGCCCGCCCAGCGCGCCCACCGCGCCGATCAGCCCCATCGAGGCGCCCGACAGCCGCCGCCCGTACGTCGCGGCCGCCTCGCCCGTAAGGCCCCGCGCGGCCGCCTTGGCCTGGAAGATGCCGGGGATCATCTTGAACGTGGAGCCGTTGCCGAGCCCGCTGAAGACGAACAGGGCGATGAAGCCGACGAGGAAGACGGCCAGGGACTTCTCCGCGGAGGCGTAGACGACCACCACGGCCGCGACGGACATGGCGGCGAAGTTCCACAGCGTGATCCGCGCGCCGCCGTAGCTGTCGGCGAGACGGCCGCCGATGGGGCGGATGAGGGAGCCGAGCAGCGGGCCG
This sequence comes from Streptomyces sp. NPDC059679, assembly GCF_042734105.1. Classification (NCBI taxonomy): domain Bacteria; kingdom Bacillati; phylum Actinomycetota; class Actinomycetes; order Kitasatosporales; family Streptomycetaceae; genus Streptomyces; species Streptomyces sp. NPDC059679. Next base: position 26,100 of record NZ_JBHWES010000040.1, read on the forward strand.
ATGAAGGTGAACGAGGCGGCCTGCAGCGGGGTGCGGTCGAACTGGTTCTGCAGGACGAGCCCGAAGGCGAAGCTGTAGCCGATGAACGACCCGAAGGTGCCGATGTACAGCAACGACATGATCCAGGTGTGCGCGTCCCTGGCCGCCTCCTTCACCGCGCCCGTGTCGTTCCGTACCGGCGCCAGGTTGTCCATGAACAGCGCCGCGAGCAGCGCGGCGACCACGATCAGCGGGATGTAGACGCCGAGCACCACGCGCGGGTGGGCCGCGCCGGCCGTGCCGATGACCAGCAGGCCGATCAGCTGGATGACCGGTACGCCGATGTTGCCGCCGCCCGCGTTGAGGCCGAGCGCCCAGCCCTTCTTCCGCAGCGGGTAGAAGGAGTTGATGTTCGTCATGGAGGAGGCGAAGTTGCCGCCGCCGACGCCGGTGAGCGCCGCGACGACCATGAAGGTGGTGTACGAGGTGCCGGGCTTCATCGCCACGGCGGCCACGACGGTCGGCACCAGCAGCAGCGCCGCGCTGACGATCGTCCAGTTGCGGCCGCCGAAGCGGGCGACGGCGAAGGTGTAGGGGACCCGCAGGATCGCGCCGACCAGGGTGGGCATCGCGACCAGGAAGAACTTCCCGGCCGGGTCCACCCCGTACTCCGGCCCCATGAACAGGACCATCACCGACCACAGGCTCCAGATGGAGAAGCCGATGTGCTCGGAGAGGATGGAGAACAGGAGGTTGCGGGTGGCGATCTTCTCGCCCTTCTCGTTCCAGAAGGTCTCGTCCTCCGGGTCCCACTGTTCAATCCAGCGGCCCCCCTTGCGTGCGGGGGTGGTGTTCGGGGCAGTCATCACGCCTCCACAGATCTCGCTCGGATGTCGCCGCTGGTGCGCGGATTCGCTGCCTGACGACGGTAGGAAGTACGGATTTCCGCGCTGTGGCGGCAGGTGACGCGGAAGAAACCTTGCTCTCACCCGGGAGCGGAGGGCGTGGTGAGGGTTGCCGCCGCTTCCGCCGCTTCCGGGCTCGGCAGCCAGCTGCCGGGCGGGGCGTCGAGCCAGCCCCCGGCCGCCCCGAGCGCCGCCGCGGCCGCCCGCAGGGCGTCCAGGCCCGGGTGGCGCAGCCCGCGCCGCCAGACCATGGAGACGGGTGACAGCGGAACGGGGCCGGTCAGCGGCCGCAGCACGGTGCCGGGCATCGAGATGAACACCGTGCTCGCCAGCACGGACCAGCGCCGCTTGGCCACCACCCGGGTGAACTCCTCGACGCCCTCGATCTGCGGAAACGGCTCGGCCATGACGATGCCGCGCCCCGCGAACAGCTGCGCGGCCAGCTCCGTCCACTCGGCGGTGGCGGCGTTGCCCGCGGCCGCGTACAGGGTCTCCCCCGCGAGCGCGTCCAGCGGGACCTCGGGGAGCCGGGCGAGCGGGTGGTCCTCGCGCAGCACCACGGCCATCCGCTCGTAGCGGACCAGCTGGTGGTCCAGGCGCGCCAGCACGGCCGGGTCGAGCCCGCCGACCCGGCCGAACGACACATCCAGCCGCCCCGCGAGCAGTTCGGCGGCGGCCCCGGTCAGCCCGCTGTGGAAGTGCGCCACGAGCTCCACCTCGGGCGCGATCCGCCCGCGCGCCTCGGCCAGCACCTCGTTCCCGGTGGACATCGGCGCACTGATATCCACGACCAACGGCCGCCCGGCCCCCGCCCCACCACCCCCGAACGCGGCGACCAGCTCCTCCTGCGCCGCCAACGCCCGCCGCGCGTACGGCAACAGCCGCTCCGCCTCGGCGGTCAGCGCCACCTGCCGGGTCGTCCGTACGAACAACTCCACACCCAGCTCGCGCTCCAGTCGCCGGATGTCCCGGCTGAGCGCCTGCTGGGCGACGTACAGCCGCGCGGCGGCGCGGGTGAAGTGCAGCTCGTCGGCGACGGCGACGAAGGCGCGCAGCAGACGCGGCTCGATGTCCTGGGGCATGGGGTGCAGTCAACAGCACGCACGGGATTTACAACACGGGTGCGTGAATGGCCGCGCATCAGGTGTTGGACCGGTCGCGGGCCCGCCCGCGACCGTAAAGGGGTGATCCTCTTCCTCGCCTCCAGGCCCGTGGTCCCGACCCCGACCGTCCGCCGTACGCGGAGCGGTGCGGCACGCGCCGTGCCCACGGCGGCGCCGCGCGGCACGGGCGCGACGCCCCACGCCGCGGGCGGCACGCCCTACTCAGGCGCACGACGAATAACCGATGATCGCGGCCCTGACCCCCACCCGCCCCGCCGCTCACTGCTCGCGCCCTACCGTCGGCTGTTCGCCGCGCCCGGGGCGCTCGCGTTCACGTTCGCGGCGCTCGCGGGGCGGGTGGCGGGGGCGATGCTGGGGGTCAGCATGGTGGTCATGATCGCCACCGTGCGCGATTCGTACGCCCTGGCGGGCGCGGTCTCGGCCACCGGCCTCGCGGTGACGGCCGTGACCGGGCCGCTGCTGGGCCGGCTCGTGGACCGCCACGGCCAGGCGCGGGTCGCGGTTCCGGCGGTCGCCGTGTTCGCGCTGGGAGCCACGGCGACGCTGCTGTGCGTCCACTATGGCGCGCCCGCGTGGGCGCTGTTCGTCTGCGCGGCGGGCTCCTCGGGCGTGCCCAGCCTCGGCTCGATGACACGCGCCCGCTGGGCGTCCGTCCACCGCGACGACGCGGCCGCCCGGCACACCGCCAACTCCTTCGAGCAGGTCGTCGACGAGGTCTGCTTCATGGCCGGCCCGGCGCTCGCGATGGTGCTGTGCACGGCGGTGTTCCCGGAGGCGGGGCTGGCGACGGCGGCGGTGCTGCTGGTCGTCGGCACCCTGCTGTTCGCGGCCCAGCACCGCACCGAACCGCCGACCCAGCGCACGCACTCCGCCTCCGCCTCCGCCAATGAACCGTTGGTGCGCTCGCCAGGGCTGCGGGTCGTGGTCATCACCTTCCTGGCGACCGGCGCGGTGTTCGGCTCGATGGAGGTCGCGACGGTCGCGGCCGTGGAGTCGTACGGCCACACCTCGGCGAGCAGCGCGGTCCTCGCGCTGCAGGCGGCCGGTTCCTGCGCGGCGGGCCTGGTCTTCGGCGCGCTGCCGGTGCGCGGCTCGGCGGCGGCGCGCTTCCTGACCGGGGTGGCGGCCATGGCCGTGGCCATCCTCCCCCTGCTGACGGCGACCGGACTGGCGACGCTGGCACCGCTGCTGTTCGTCGCGGGCATGGCGACCGCCCCGACGATGATCAGCGGCATGACCCTCGTCCACCGGCTGACCCCGCCCACCCGCCTCAACGAGGGCATGACCACCGCGTACACCGGCCTCCTCATCGGCATCTCGGCGGGCGCGGCGGCGGCCAGCTGGACAGTCGACCACCTGGGCCCGACCGCGGGCTACGCGGCCCCCGCGACGGCCGCGGCACTGGCCCTGCTGGCGGCGGCGAGCGGCGCGGGGCGGCTGCGGCGGTCCCTGGGCGGGGCCTGACGCCTCGTACGCGTTTTCGCGTTGCGCGGGGGTGACACGCGGCCAGTACGGCCGGGATCGCCACCAGGCCCCATCCACCTCGTCATTTTGTCAACGCCATTGACGTACCCGCAGGGCCCCCCTACCTTCCTCCATCGAAGCGCTTCGACGATCGTGCGTGACCCCTCCAACCCTCCCGGAGGCAGCGGATGTTGAAGGCACGGAAACGGACGGCAGCCCTCCTGGCCGCCGCCCTGGTGGGAGCCGCGGCGCTCACCGGGTGCGGCTCGGACAGCGGGGAAGGCGACGGCAAGACGCTCAAGCTCTGGCACTACGAGGCCCCGAACGGCGCGATGGGCGCGGCCTGGAAGCAGGCGATCGAGGAGTTCAAGAAGAGCCACCCGGGCGTCACGGTGAAGTTCGAGGAGAAGGGCTTCGAACAGATCCAGAAGACGGCCTCGATGGTGCTCAACTCCAACGACGCCCCGGACGTCCTGGAGTACAACAAGGGCAATGCCACGGCCGGTCTGGCCGCCAAGCAGGGCCTGCTCACCGATCTCACGCCCGAGGTCATCAAGCGCGGCTGGGACAAACCGCTGAGCGCCGGGGTGCAGACCACCAGCCGGTACGACGCACAGGGCGTGATGGGCTCCGGCAAGTGGTACGGGGTGCCCAACTACGCCGAGTACACGATGGTCTTCTACAACAAGGACCTCTTCGACAAGTACAAGGTGAAGGTCCCGTCCACCTTCGAGGAATTCACCGCCGCCCTGGACACCTTCACTTCCAAGGGCGTCACCCCGCTGGCGAACGCGGGCGCCGAATACCCCGCCCACCAGTACGTCTACCAGCTGGCGCTGAGCAAAGCCGACCGCTCCTGGGTGGACTCGTACGAGCTCTACAAGGGCAAGCCCGACTTCCATGACGCGGCCTGGACGTACGGCGCCGAGACCTTCGCCGACTGGGTGAAGAAGGGCTATGTCGCCAAGAGCACCAGCGGCGCCAAGGCCGAGGACGCGGGGACGGCGTTCATCTCGGGCAAGTATCCGATGTTCTTCTCCGGCAGCTGGTGGTTCGGCCGTTTCAAGTCGGAGATGAAGGACCAGTGGGGCACCTTCCTGTGGCCCGGCTCCAAGCTGACGCTCGGCTCCGGCGGCAATCTGTGGGTGGTCCCCAAGGGCGCCAAGAACAAGAAGCTCGCCTATGACTTCATTGACATCACGATGAAGAAGGGCATCCAGAACGTCCTCGGCAACAAGGGCGGCGTGCCCGTGGCCGCCGATTCCTCGGCGATCACCGACCCGCAGTCCAAGAGCCTGATCGAGAACTTCGACAAGCTCGCCAAGAACGACGGGCTCGCCTTCTACCCGGACTGGCCGGTGTCCGGCTTCTACGACACCCTCGTCTCCGAGACGCAGAAGCTGATCAACGACAGCACGGATCCCGACGACTATCTGGACGCGCTGAAGACGGCGTACGACTCTGGCGCGCCGAAGACATGAAACCCGCCGAAAGCGTGAAATCCGCGGACGGCATGCAGAGAACCGGAACCACAGAACCCGCCAACACCACGAAGCGCGCGAGACGGCCGCCCCGCGAGTACCCGTACGCGCTCTTCCTGATCCCCGGCGCCCTCGCCTTCCTCGTCGTCATCGTCGTCCCGTTCCTGATGAACACGGGGCTGAGCTTCACCCACTGGCAGGGCGTCGGCACGCCTTCCTGGGCCGGGCTCGACAACTACCGGACGCTGCTGGACGACTCCGCCTTCTGGGAGTCCTTCCGGCACAGCCTCGCGATGGTCCTGGCGATGGCGGTGATCCCCACCGCCCTCGGCCTCATCCTGGCCGCCGCGCTCTTCGACTACATCGCCAAGCACATCGGCACCCGTGTCGCGACCGTCCTGCGCGCCTGCTTCTATCTGCCGCAGGTGCTGCCGATCGCGGTGGCCGGCATCGTATGGAGCTGGATCCTCGCCCCCGACAACGGCGCGCTGAACGAGCTGCTGGACGCGGTCGGACTCGGCTCCCTCCGCCACGACTGGCTGGGCGACCCCGATCTCGCGCTCTACAGCGTGATGGGCGTGATGGTGTGGGTCCAGCTCGGCTTTCCGCTGGTGGTCTTCATGGCCGGAATGCAGCGGGCCGACCCGGCCCTGCACGAGGCCGCCGAGCTGGACGGGGCCTCCTGGTGGCGGCGGCTGTGGCATGTGACGCTGCCGCAGATCCGCCCGGAGATCTACGTCGTGCTGCTGTGGTGCACCATCGCCGCGCTCAAGGTCTTCGGCGCCGTCTACGTACTGACCAAGGGCGGGCCGGGCGGGGCCACCGATGTGCCTTCGTACTTCTCCTTCCAGAGCTTCTTCGAGAAGACGCAGGTCGGCTACGGCTCCGCGGTGTCGACCGTGCTGACCGTACTCATCCTGGCGCTGGCCCTCGTGGGCTTGAGCCTGCAGACCCGGGCGGAGGACCAGGACCGGTGAAGGCCGTCACGCGATACCCGGTACTGGCCGCGCTGGTCGTGGCTGCCCTCTTCATGGTGGCGCCGTTCGTCATCGTCGCGCTCAACGCGGTCAAGTCACCCGCCGAGTACTCCGCCCACGGACCGCTGAGCCTGCCCGACGGGCTGTATCTCGACGGGCTGAAGGACTTCTGGGAGCGGGTGGACTTCGGCCAGAAGCTGCTCAACTCCGTGCTGATATCCGGCTCGGTGGCGGTGTTGGCGGTGGTGCTGTCGGTGCTCAACGCGTACGCGATCGGCATCGGCCGGATCAAGGGCCGCCCCTGGGTGCTGGCCTTCTTCGTACTGGCGAACATGCTGCCGCAGGAGGCGCTGGTCTACCCCATCTACTACCTGCTGAAGGAAGTGGGCCTGTACGACACCCGGCTCAGCGTCATCCTCGTCTTCACCGTCATCCAGTCCGCCTTCGGCACCTATCTGCTCTCCTCCGTCCTCGGCGCCTTCCCCAAGGAGGTCATCGAGGCGGCCAGGATCGACGGCGCGAACAAGTGGCAGGTGCTGTGGCGGGTCGTGGTGCCGGTCAGCCGGCCCACGATCGGGGTGCTGCTGGTCTTCTTCTTCATCTGGACCTGGAACGAATTTCTGCTGCCCCTGGTCATGCTGATCTCCAACGACAACCAGACGGTGTCGGTGGCCCTCGGCGTCCTCCAGGGCCAGCGGCTGATGGACGCCACCATGACCAACGCGGCCGCCCTGCTCGGGGTCCTGCCCGCGTTCCTGTTCTTCCTGATCTTCCAGCGGACGCTGGCCCGCGGTATCGCCGTGGGCGCCGTCAAGTGACCTCGCCACATGACCCCGCCAAGGAGGGGGCTCCATGGTCAGGATCACGGATGTGGCCAGGCACGCCGGGGTCTCGCCCAGCACCGTCAGCTACGCCCTGAGCGGCAAACGGCCGATCTCCGAGGCCACCCGGCGCCGCATCCACGCCAGCATCCGCGAGCTCGGCTACCGCCCACACGCCGGAGCCCGCGCCCTGGCCAGCAGCCGCACCCGGGTGCTGGCGCTGGTGACCCCGCTGCGCGAGGGCGGCGACATCACGGCCGCGATGCGGTTCGCGGCCCGCGTCGTCACCGCCGCCCGCCGCCACGACCACGACGTCTTGCTGCTCACCCAGGAGGAGGGCGAGCAGGGGCTGCGCCGGGTGGCGGACAGCGCGATGGTGGACGGCTTCATCATCGTCGGCACTCGCCCATACGACGCCCGGCCGCCGCTGCCGCGCGGGCTGGGACGGCCCTGCGTACTGATCGGTCCCCCGGACACCCTGGACGCCGACGGCACCACCGGCCCGGCCGGGCCCGTCTGCGTCAGCCTCCCCAACCCCGGCGACCCCGACAACGGCCGCCGCGCGACCCGGCCCGGCCCGCCCGAGCCCGGCGATCTCGCCGAGCGGTGCGTCGCGCTGCTGATGGCCGGGCTGGCCCCCGCCGCCCCCCGAGCTCCCCAACGCGACGAGGGCCCAGCGGTCAACTGACCGAACACACGACTGGCCGGCGGCTCCTGTGTATGGCGCGCGTCACATAGGTGCGCTGTCACGGGGATCCGGTCGCCGGTCTCTCGGCGACCCGGCCGCCGCGCCCAGGCACTCCTCAAGATCGTCGGCTCCGACAACCCGCCCCTGCGGGTGTTCTTCGGCCACGGCTTCTACCCGATGCTCCAGCAGGCATACGCCGACCGGCTCAAGACCTGGGCCGACTACGACACCGACGCTGTCCTCACCCCGGCCGGCGGGACTTTCCGGGCCGCACTCCCGTTTGGCCGCCACAAGGCGTTCCGGATACGGCCCGCTCCGCGTGATCAGCCGGAACCGGAGCCGGAACTGTCCGCCGCCTCGCTCGCGGCACGGCGGTACTCGGCGTTGATGCGCTGAGCTTCCTCGAGCTGGTCCTCAAGGATGACGATGCGGCAGGCAGCCTCGATCGGGGTCCCCCTGTCGACGAGCTCGCGGGCGCGAGCGGCGATCCGCAGTTGGTAGCGGGAGTACCGGCGATGTCCTCCCTCCGAGCGGAGCGGAGTGATCAGACGAGCCTCACCGATGGCTCGGAGGAAGCCTGGGGTGGTGCCGAGCATCTCGGCTGCCCGGCCCATCGTGTATGCGGGGTAGTCGTCGTCGTCCAGACGATCACCAAGAGGGTTATCCGCTGTCATGTCACCTCGCTGTGCAACGCGTCGAGGGGCCCTGGTGCCGTACGGCACCAGGGCCCCGAAGGGAATTCAACACCATCTGTCGGCCCTACTGCTGTGCCGACCTTCTGTTTCCGCTACCCGGCCCGGCAGAGGGGGAGGGAGCGGGGGATCGCAGCTGCGTGACCGGGGACCACCATCCATTCCGGGGTCTTGCGGTACCCGGCCGAGCGCTTCTCGAGCCGGGCGATCCTGATGGCGTCTGCTCCTCCGTTCCTCTCCGAACCAACCACTGCGTGAACCGGTATTGCTGTTGGCAGCTCCTCGACATGCGAGCCGCCCAGTGCGGCTCTCAGTCCCGTCACCGTTCTGGGAACACCTTGGCTTCGAGGCTCGAGAGCCGCACTGACCTGCGAACTTCGTGTTCAGCCACCCGCCAGTTCGTGTCTGGCGGGTCTCATTCGACCGTGTCTACGAGATGAAGCGTAACCATGCCAGGAACGAATGTCTACTCTGCCAAGAGCAGATTTCACCTCTCCGGGGGAGGAAGAACCCTGCCGCCTGCGACAATGACTCACGCAAGTCGTTGTGCGCGGCGATACGGCGGCGGATCGGCCCTCACTGCTTGATCGGGAGCCGCCTTCTGCCGCCCGCGCAACCGCTTCACACCCCGCTGGGCGGTTCGGGGGCAGTCGGCTGAATAAGCTGTGCTGTCATGTCGAAGCCTGATGAGCTGCTCGTCGCCATCTCCGCCGCGGTGGAGTCCGAACGAAGCAATCAGATGTCGCTGACCGTGGTCGTCGGTGGTGCTGTCATCACCGGCCGGCTGGCTCCCGAGGCCGTGTGGAGGGAGCGGGTGGCGGAGGTCCTCGAGGACTCGGACCGTCTCGGCCCGTTCTCCGACGTCTTCGCCCGCGGCCCGCGAGAGAACCGGCCCGGTCGCGGCGAGGCGCCCACGCATCTGCACTTTCATCTCGCCCGGATCCTGCAGGGCAGCCTCGGGATCCCAGAGACGGGCGGCATGTACCGAGTCGCGATCAAGGACGTCAGCGCATGGACCGTGGGCGATCTCAGCTACTTCGACCGGTGAGATCCTGTCTTTGCCCCGTTGCCCGGCCAGGAGTTTCCGAGCGGACGACGACACAGCGGTGGGGGGCGAAGGACCCCGAGGCGCGCAGGGGCCACCCCGCGCACTAGATGGGGTTCCGCCCCCGCCC